>JAUWOI010000459.1 GCA_030612185.1 Anaerolineae bacterium | reverse complement strand
TGGCTTATCAGGTCTGAAGCGTGAAGAGTGAAGCATGAAACGTGAAATGTGAAACGCCATATAGAGCAGGATGAACGGGGAGAAGATGAGGGCGGAGATATTATGGGTGAGGATGAGGCCCGCGTAGGCCAGGGCAGGGGGGAGGGTGCGACGGAGTGAGGGACGTGCCGCCAGGTGATCCAGGCCCCACAGGATGAGCGGGTAGAAGGCGAAGGCGGCGAACTCGGAGAGCGAGTCGCCCCGCACGTAGATGTTGACCAGGTGGAAGGGGGCCAGAGTGTAGGCGGCGGCGGCCAACCATCCGCCAGGCCGGCTGTGCAGCACCCGCCGTGCCCAGCCGTACATTCCCAGTGCTGCCGCTGCGAAAAAAAGTGTCTGGGTGAGTTTGATGGCGCTAAGGATGTCCAGTCCGGCCAGGGTGAATCCCGCGGCCATGTAGTACGGCAGCGCCGCGTAGTAACTGAAGAAGGGGTAGCCCAGACCGTAGGCGGCGTCGGGCATCCAGCGGACTGGAAAGACGCCCGCACGCAGGTTGGCTGCCAGTTGGTGGGTGCGCAGTAGGAGGAAGGGGCTATCGCCGCCCCCTCGGGTGCTCAGTAAGCCGGGACCCCACAGCGGCCCGGCTGCGATCAGCGCCAAAATGAGGAGCGCCGCCAGAGGCACGACGCTTCCCCAGGCGACGCTCCGTGAGTGCATCTCAAAGACCTCCGAGGTTTCCTTGGCGTGCTCACTTATGCGGCTTCTAGTCGGTCTCTCTTGCCGCGATATACCCGAACCTGAGGTCGAGACCTCGGAGGTTTGATGGGCTTATATCCTCCGCCGGTTGAGGGCGAAGATCACTGCTACTCCTATAGCCAGGATGAGCACCAGCACGCCGCTGATCTTGGCGACGGTCGCAAAGACGCTGCTGAAGGTTGAGCCGCCAGCCGGTTCGTTGTTTCCCTCGCTCGTTGGGGTAGGATCGGCGGTCTCACCGGGGGCCGCCGAGCTCTCGCTCCGCGCGTTGCCGAACTGTAAGTCCCAACTTGTATCCTCGGAGATGGCCACCGCCCACTCGGCGGGGCCGCTGGGCTCATAGCCTGGCGGTGAGTTCTGGATCACCCGGTAGACCCCTGGGGTCAGCCCTGTGAAGCAGTAGGGTTCATTGATGCCGTCTGAGGTATATCGGGCCACCACGCCGGAGGTATCGGCGACAGTGAACTCCGCGTTGGGCAGGAGTTCTTCAGCCTCCTCATCTCGGAAGGTGTCTCTGCTCCGATCATGATAGGCCAGCACGCAAATAGAAGCGCCCCCAGCCACTTCCCCTGTCGCGGGAGTCGGCTCAAGGGTGGGAGGCGCGGGCAGCAGCGTGGGGGTGGGCGTCTCACTGGGCAGAGAAATCACCAATCCCTGGCCTATGCTGATCAAGTCATTGGGGCCGAGGGAGCCAGCGTTGAGTTCGCGAATCTGATCCGTATCTACGCCATACATCAGCGCGATGCCGAAGAGTGTGTCACCCTCCCCAACGATGTGCACCGTCGCGCCATCCGGGCGTGGAGTAGGCGTAGCACGTGGTGTGGGGGAAGGACCAGGGGTTGCCGTGGGAGGGGGTGGCGGAGGGGTGTTCGTCGGCGGGGTGCCAGGTGCGGTCACCACCAGGCTGGTGTCGTCCCAGTAGGCGTCCTGGTACTTGAAGCCCCACTTGGTCTGGGAGCGCAGAAAGACACACACACTGCCTCCTTCCCCCACCTGGGCAGTGCCCGGGCCGATGAGGGTATAGTTGTCAGGTGCCAGTTGGTCTGCGCTCCAGATTATGGTCGGCGAAAACGGGTCCGCGACGCCGTTGGGCTCAATGCCCACGTTGAACCACTGATTCCAGGGGTCGTCGCAGGAATAGCCCAGGTGTTCGTCGTTGTTGCAACTCCACCCATGGCTATGGGCCGAAAACTGCACCGTCGCCCCTGGCTCCCGACCGGTCACGACCTGATAGACTCCCGTATCCTGGAGTCGGTAGAAGTTAAAGAGCATCAACGCGTAATTGCCGCTGCGGATGCGAGGCAACTCGCCGGTGAACGGGGCCACGTTGGGGATGGTCTTGACCTCGGGCTGGCCATAGTCGCCCCCCTTGCGCCACCAGGTGATCCATCCCTGCGGAGTGAAGATGTTATCGTGAAAGGTGCCATCGTGATTTGCGTTGTTTGACCAGTTATCCAGGCACCACCCCGGTTCCGATTCAGGCAGGCAGGTGATGCCCTCGAATCCAGGGTTCTTCAGCAGGTTTGTTCCTTCCTGCGCGGGCCACGAGAGATCGGGCGCGGCCAGAGATAGAATCTGTACAGTCCCCAGTAACACGGCCACCAGCAGGACACCAGTCAGTATGCGTTTTTGAAGCATCAGTTCCCTCCCTCAAACAGATTTGCGCTCGAAGAGTCAACAGTGGAACGACGCGCATTATTCATTGATTGGGTAGCACCAACTCGTCTCCTAACGGCTCCCCGGATGGAGTTACCGCCTCCAGATGCTCCATTGTCGGCCAGACGTAGAGGCCCACGACAAGTTGGGGTTTGCCTCCCCATTTTTTTGGAGGTTCCAGCACGTAGGTATCCACGATCACGTCCCCGCTACGCCACAACCTGGTGGGGTAATATCCCCCGGCTGGCTCTCCATCCTTCTGATCTACCACCCGCTCACCGTCGCGCAGGTGGACGAAGACGGTGTAATTCTCCAGGGGAGACGCTAGCGCCTCCCACTCCAACCGTATTCGCCATTCCTGGTCGCTGACCTCGACTGCGTAGTCGGTCAGTGCGATCTGGCCTCCAAAGTGAGCCAGGTGATCCGCCGGCCGTGTCGCTCTTGGGTCGGCGGAGTAGGCGACGTAGGCTGTGTAAGGGGCATCCTCCAGGTCGCCCCGAGCCAGCGGCCCCGCATGTGCCTCGATGCGTGCGTTGCGCGGCAGCAGGTCCAGGTGGTGCTCCACCCCATCGTAGGGCCAGAGCAGGAGCAACGTACCTCCCCCTGCCTCCCCCTCCAGGGGGGGGGACTCCGTCGAGCGTCGGATCACTATCCCGGTTTCCGGCACGAGAAAGGGAAGCGCCGCCCACTCATCCCACAGCCGGCTGTCCACGTAGACCCGCTGTCCGGGTCTGGGATTGCCCTCCCCTGCTACCAGGCCACTCCCGTCCCATCCGCTGCCGACAAAACGATTGGCTTCGGCGGCCAGTTGGGTGGCGGCGTCCTCGAAGGCGTAAGCAGTCTGTGGATCAGCCCCGTAGCGAAAGAAGTAGTCCCATCCGGTCGCGACCAGGCCGATGACCAGGCTCGAACAGACCACCGTAATTGCCCATCCACGCCGCTCACGCTGCTCCAGCCAGGCCATCGCTGCATCCAACCCTAGCGCGGGGAAGATAACCAGCAGTGGCAGCACGCCCACCGCCCGCAGGAAGTGTGGCGCATCCTCGGCCAGCCAGGTGGGTGTCAGCATCAGCCCTACCCAGATTAGCGTGAAGGCCGCGGCGGTCTCCCGTCGCGCGCGCAGTGCGGCTCGCGTCAGCCCCCACACCATCATGGCTCCCATCAGCGGATCGAAGACCGGTCGCCCTGGCAGATTGTGACGTGGGATGGTATCGCCTCGGACGAAGAACATCCCCAGTGTGCCGGCCAGTTGGCGGCCCAGCGTGCCCCACAGGTCACCACCGTTGATGAGCGGATTGAAGACCGAGACCTGTCCCGGCCGTCCCATCACCACGTCCCAGTGACCCACCGCGTAAAGGGCCAGCGGAGCCAGTGTTACCAGCGTCCCGGCCGCGAACCACGCCGCCCCTGGCCACAGTCGTCGCCCCCGCCCGGTAGATAGTAGGTAGAGGGCGAAAGTGATCAACACAATGGGGGTGAAGCGGGCTGGTAGGTAGGCATAGAAGCAGATGCCGTACAGAAGCCCGGCCAGCAGCCAGTCACGGC
>JAUWOI010000478.1 GCA_030612185.1 Anaerolineae bacterium | reverse complement strand
GGAGTTAGTTGGTTGGTTAGTTGGTTGGTTAGTTGGTTGGTTGGTTGGTTGGGCGTGAGGTGGAGGAAGGGAGTGAGCAGGCGATAGTCCTTAATGGGGGTGAGTGGGAGCATACCACGCAACCCGGCGGGTCCCGCCCCCCGCAGGAAGTGCATGAGAACCGTCTCGGCCTGGTCGTCGGCGTTATGGCCCACGGCGATTTTGTGCGCACCCATCTCCCCGGTCACCCGCGCCAGGAATGTGTAGCGCACGCGCCGGGCCGTCTCCTCGAAAGCCAGTCTGTGTGCGCGAGCCAGCGCCGGTACGTCCTGCTTCTCAATGGTGACTGGCAGGCTCCATTCGGCGGCGAGTGCTGCCACGAAGTTGGCGTCGGCATCGGCCTCTGCCCCGCGTGCGCCGTGGTGCAGGTGGGCCACGTGCAATCGCAGGCCGTACTCCTCGCGCAGGCGTAGCAGGACGTGGAGCAGGCAGAGCGAATCCGGGCCGCCGGAGACGCCTACGACTACCCTCTCCCCCTCCTCGCAGGGGGGTGGGGGGGGGACGAGCAGACCGTATGTCTCGATTGTACGTCGGACTTGCTTCAGGACGTCAATCAAGACTCTGTCACTCTGTAGACGCGGTCGCCGACCCGCGCCCGAAACTGGACCTTGATCCCCACATCGTCGCCAGGGCCGGCCTCATTTACATTCTGGTGCATGATTTGCATCGAAGTGATCTCCTGCTCAAAGTCAGTCGTATGTCCCAGGATGTGAATGTGGTCGCCCACGGCAACTTTGTCGGTCAGTTCGATTCCGGCAACGCCGATTCCGCCGAACCAGTGGCTCACTTTGCCGGTGGACTTCTCTGTCATCTCATCACCTCCCTGTCTGAGATGCTGGACTTGCTAACGGCTAACTACAAGCGAATCACAGTGCCGCAGTACTCGCAGGTGATCTCCCGCATGCCGCGCACGATTTCGGCGGAGAGGGTTGCACCGCAGGTGGGACACTTGGTCGGCGCGGCGCGAGCGGCTTCCACCGTGGCCTCGTCCTTCGGCCGCGTGCGTTCCTTGATGATCTCACCCGATTTGACCCGGCCGATCAGCCCGTCCCACTCCTCGTTATCGGCGCCACGCAGGCGGAGCGTAGCGCCGCTCAGGTCGGCCTCGGGTGCGAAGAGCAGTTCCAGCATCTCCTTGCGCCCCATGAAGCCCTTCTGGCTGGACTTGACTTCCTCGATCTGTCCGATGGGCACCTCGAAGATGAGTTGCTGGACCTTCTCTTTCTCAGTGGTGATGAAGAGTATTTTCTTGGTGGCTTTTTCCTCTTTCTGCTCGAAGATCAGTCGTGCATCGGTCAGGTAGAGCACGCCCTCTGGCCCTTCCTTCTTGGTCTCCATGTATTGAGACTTACAGGCTGTCACAGGGTCCTCGGTCGGGTAGAGTTGGAAACAAGACTCGTCTACCTGGTCGAGCAGCCAGCGAATTTGCTCCACCTGGGATTTGGTCTGGTTGACATTCTGCTTGAGCGCCCTGTACATTGCCTCGACCGCCGATTGTGCTGCCCTCACCTTACGCTCCAGCATCTCGATTGCACTCTCGGCACGGGAGACCTGGGATGCACGGCCGCTCGTCGCCTGTTGCAATGCGCTTTCGGCCACGTCGGATTCTCGCTCTAGTTCCCGTTGTCGCCGGCTCACCTCGCGAGACACGCGGCTGTCTATCTCTTCCCACTGCTCGGCCAGCACGTTAATCTTGTTTTCCAGGAAACTGCGGAAGACGTAGCCTCGGGTGCGCAGTTCCTCAATCTCGGCCGGGAGCAGCGAAAGGGCTGTTTCGAGGTCCCCCATATCATTGCGCGCCCTGGTCAGCAGCAGCGACTCTTGCAGGTCGCCCAACTGATCTTGAAGTTCGTCCAGTTTGGCGCGGGTTTCCTCACTTGATGTCCCGGCCGATGTAGTCCGCCTCACTCCTGAGCCTCTTTTCTGCACCCTGGTGGTGGTGGGTCGGGTGGTTGCTGATGGTTTCTTTGACCTCGCCGTTACAGGGGATGATCGCTTTCTTTCAGGCTTCTTGACGCTCGACTTCTTGACGCTCATTTTCTGTCTCCTTTGCTATTGCTCACTGCCGGATTCTCGATCACCTAGCGTATAACGCAGATAGACTTCCATAAACTCGTCCAGCCATCCATCGAGCACGGCCTGCACGTTACCGGTCTCGTGGCCGGTGCGGTGGTCTTTGACCATCTGGTAAGGGTGTTGCACGTAGGAGCGAATCTGGTTGCCCCAGCCGGCGTCTATGTGTGCTCCCTTCAACTTGGCGATCTCCGCGCGCCGCTTTTCCTCCTCCAGTTGTAGTAGCCGCGCCCGCAATACGCGCAGCGCCGTTTCCCGGTTCTGGGTCTGTGAGCGCTCGTTTTGACAGGAGACGACGGTGCCGGTGGGGACGTGGGTGATGCGTATCGCCGTCTCGTTTTTCTGCATATGCTGTCCGCCGGCCGACGAGGCGCAGAAAGTATCAATCTGCAGATCATTTGGGTCAATCGTCACCGATACTTCGTCGCCGATGTCAGGCCAGACTTCGGCCAGCGCGAAGGATGTATGGCGACGATGAGCGGCATCGAAGGGGGAGAGCCTCACTAACCGATGCACGCCCCGCTCGGCGCGCAGATAGCCGTAGGCGTAGGGGCCGGAGATGGTGACAGTAGCCCGTTTGATGCCGGCCTCCTCGCCGTGGAGCCGGTCCACCACGTCGGCTGTGTACCCGCGCGCCTCGGCCCAGCGCAGGTACATGCGCAGCAGCATCTCGGAGAAGTCCTGGGCGTCGGTGCCGCCAGCGCCAGCGTGGATGGCCAGGATGGCGTCACCTCGATCGTGGGGGCCGGAGAGGAGAAGGCGGAACTCGAGGTGTCCTATCTCTTGCTCCAACGCCGTTGTTTCGGCGGCCAGTTCGTCGCCCAGGCTCTCGTCATCCAGCGCAGAGAGTTCCAGCGCGTCCCGCACCCGTTGCGCCAGCCTGTTCCAGCGCTCCACCTCCTCTCGCAGGCTGGAGAGGCGACGCATCGCCTTCTGGGCCGTCTCGGAGTCATCCCAAAAGTCGGTGGCACTGGCACGCTTCTCCAGCCGGGCGACTTCTTGCTCCTTGGCGGCTAAGTCAAAGACGCCTCCGGATGTTTTCCAGTTTCTCTTTCAAGGTCGTCAAGCGATTAAGAAGTTCTTCCACACATATCTCCTTGTTCAACCAATAGCAAGCGGCAATTCGGCACGCTCACCGGTAGCCTCGTTGATGACTAGAAGCCTGCCCGTATCTTCACGCCGTAGTTGCTCATTCGCGTTCAACAGCTCGATGCCGTAGATCGTTCCATCGGGGGCCACGTCCACGACTAGCTCGCTGCTGATCCGAATGGTCTCCACTTCAGCCTGCTTCTCTTTCAGCCCAGCAATCCTTCCACAAACGCATCCGCGTCAAACGGAACTAGGTCTTCCATCTTCTCCCCCGTGCCGACGAAACGCACCGGCAACCCCAGTTCGCGGGCAACGGCGAAAACCATCCCGCCCCTGGCGGTGCTATCCAACTTGGCCAGCACGACGCCGGTCACCTCCACCGCTTGCTGGAAGTGGTGTGCCTGCGATAGCGCGTTCTGCCCGGTAGTGGCGTCGAGCACCAGCAGCGTCTCATGGGGCGCATCCGCAACGCTCTTCGCTGCTACCTTTCGCACCTTCCGCAACTCGGCCATCAGGTTGTACTGCGTGTGCATCCGGCCGGCGGTGTCGGCGATCACCAGATC
>JAUWOI010000494.1 GCA_030612185.1 Anaerolineae bacterium | reverse complement strand
CTCAACTCTGGCCTCCCGTCCGACCGCTTCGAGGTGGCCTGGTGGGTGGGGGGCGCGTGGGTGCGGGAGCGGGTCGAGCGAGGTTGGCAACGGCCACGCCTGAATGGCCTGCTCCGGGACGGTGCCGTTATCCTCAACCCCGGTCGGCCACGCACTGACGGCTGGCTTGAGCCCGGCGAGATGCGAGAGCCGGAGGGCGAGCGGCTGCTGGTCGAGATCCCGGCCCGTATGCAGGCGCTCAAAGCGGCCGATATGGGCCTGGCGCTGGCCTGGCGGCTGAGTGTGCGGGCGGCGTGTGAGACTGCCTTCGCCGCTGGCTACACCGCCTGCGACGTGGTCCGGGCGGAGGTGGATGGGCTGCCACGAGTGTATTACCTGCTGAAACGTGAAACGTGACTTCACGCATCGCGTCTCACGTTTGACGATTCACGTTTCACGTCTATTGGAGGTTCCCGTGCACATCGAACGTATTGAACTACGCTACATCCAACTGCCACTCAAGCATCACTTCGAGACTAGTTTCGGTCGCTCCTTCCGGCGCGATACTATCGTCATCCGCGTCTGGGCCGACGGCGTGGAGGGCTGGGGCGAGTCGCCTGTGGAGGATGGCCCCTGGTACTCGCCCGAGACGGTGGAGACCGCCTGGCACGTCCAGCGTGATTTTCTGATCCCGATGCTACTGGGCCAGGAGATCGGGACAGCGGCCCAGGTCTTCGACCGGCTGGCCCTCGTGCGTGGCCATCGAATGGCCAAGACCGGCCTGGAGGAGGCGATGTGGGACATCGAAGCGCGGCAGAAGGGTCTCTCGGTCGCGCAACTCCTGGGCAGCACCTGCGAGCGTATCAAGAGCGGCGTCAGTATCGGCATCCAGGACACACTGGAGGAACTGCTGGAGCGGGCGGCCGGCTACGTGGAGCGGGGCTACAGGCGCATCAAGATCAAGATCAAGCCAGGGTGGGACGTCGAGGCTGCGCGGGCGGTGCGCCGGGCCTTCCCCGAGGTACCGCTGATGGTGGACGCCAATTCTGCCTACCGGCTAGCCGACGCCAGTCACCTGGCTGTGCTGGACGAGTTCGATCTGATGATGATCGAGCAGCCGCTGGCCCACGACGACATCTACGAGCACAGCCTGCTCCAGCGCCAACTGCGCACGCCGCTGTGTCTGGACGAATCCATCCACACGCCGGCCCACGCCCGGGCTGCGCTGGAACTGGGCAGTTGCCGCATCATTAACATCAAGCCGGGGCGCGTGGGTGGGTTGACGCAAGCCCGGCGCATCCACGACCTGTGCCTGGAGCGGGGCGTGCCGGTCTGGTGCGGGGGGCTGCTGGAGGTGGGGATCGGGCGGGCGCACAACGTCGCCATCGCCAGCCTCCCGGGCTACACGCTGCCGGGAGACGTCTCCGCCAGCGACCGCTACTTCGAGCGCGACGTCGTCGCTCCACCATTTGCGCTCAACCCCGATGGCACCATCACGGTCCCCGCCGGCCCGGGCATCGGCGTCGAGGTGGATCTGGATTTCCTGGAACACGTGACGCTGCGGCGCGAACTGTTCACCCCGGCAAGGACTGGATAGTTGTACTGCGCCCTCTACTATGGCCCATTGTTAGCTCGCGCAAGTTTGACCTGCCCGGGCAATGCCGGTATAATGATTGAAACAACGTTCACCCGCGTTGACGTAAGCGACACAGACGATATAGAATGAAAGGACGCAGTAATGACGTTGGAAGAGATCCTTCAAGATATCCACGGATTGGACACACGCTTACGGGAACTCGAGCAACAGTACGGATTGCTCTCCGAAGATCTGTATGCGTTGTACCGGTTGGGTGAGTTGGAGCAGACGCGTGACCTGATCCGCTGGATCGGCTACTATGAACTGCGGCAGGAGCGGCAGCGCGCGTATGCGGCAGCCTTGCGTGAGCGATTGCTGGCCCTGCGCAGCGCCAGTGCTGGCGCTCCTATCCCACTACGCCCGCGTTCTGCGGCCCCGACCGAGGCATGACGTGCTTCCCTCCTTCGAAGAGTATTGCCGTCTCATCGCCAGCCAGTCTGACCGATTCCCGTCTATCCGGTTCTCCACTCTTACCGCGTACACCATCGGCCCGTTCGCGGCTGAGGTGGAAGGCCAGGTGGCCTTCGAAGCCGGTTATGTGCTTGATGTGTGGGAGCTGCTGGATCTGTCAACCCGCACCATCTGCAGTTATAGCTACGAACTGAACTGCGCCGGAGAGCGGATCTGGTGGTACGATCCCACTGAACATCCAGGGGATCCCACTTTGAGCAGTTCCTACCCGCATCACAAGTACATTCCCCCTGACATCAAACATCACCGTATCCCCGCGCCCGAACTCTCCTTCACGCGCCCTAACCTCCCCGTGCTGATCGAGGAGGTGGAGGGGCTGATCGCAGAGAGCCGTGGGACTGGTTACTGATAACTTGCCAGGAGAGAATCGCCAGTGACAGAAATCGTGCTGGAAGGTCATTTTGACGCTGCAGATCGGGCCACGGACGAGTTTCCGCTGTTGCCCTTCGAGGTGCCAGCGGGCATCGCCCGGCTCCACGTGTGCTACCAGGTGAGCCGCCAACTGAGCGGAGACAAGGTCGGCTGGCAGGAGGGCAACATCGTGGACATTGGCCTCTTCGACCCGCGCGGGGCCGAGTTCCTGAGCGCGAAAGGATTCCGTGGCTGGAGCGGCACGGCGCGGCAGGAGTTCACCATCGCCGCAGACGAGGCGACCCCCGGCTATCTCCCCGGATTCATCCAGCCCGGCACCTGGTATGTCGTACTGGGCCTCTATCAACTCGCTCCTGACGGGTGCGACTATCGGGTAGTGGTCACGTTGCAGGAGGAGAGCAGAGCGGAGAGAGAAGAGAGTAGAGAGGAGAGAGCAGAGAGCGGGGGGGCAGGGGAGCAGGGGGGCAGGGGAGCGGAGGAGCAGGGGGGCGGACGCTGGTACCGGGGCGACCTGCACGCCCACACCTGGCACTCTGACGGTTCCGCGCCGCTTGCGGACCTGGTGGCAGCCGCCCGCGCCCAGGGGCTCGACTTCATCGCCGTCACCGAGCACAACACCGTCAGCCATCTGCCTTTGCTGCCTGCTCATACCGATCCTGGCCTGCTTCTCATCCCCGGTGTCGAAATCACCACTTACCACGGCCACGCCAATGTCTGGCCGATTGACTGGCAGGTTGACGGCTTCGTCGAGTTCCGCTGTTGGGGCGACGACCAGATGGCGCAGGTGCGGGAAGCGGTGCGAGCGCGGGGTGCGCTCTTTTCGGTCAACCATCCCAAGGATGATGGCCCTCTCTGGGAGTTCGGCAATCTGTTCGAGCCCGATTGCATTGAGGTCTGGGGGGCGCCGTGGATCGTCTCCAACTACCAATCGCTGGCGGTATGGGACGCGCAGTTGCGCCAGGGTAAACGTATCACCGGTGTGGGCGGTTCCGACAAGCACCAGGGGTATCTTCTCAATAAGTTGGGGTAACAGTCGGTGAATCACTGACAGGTGACAGAACGTTAACAACAGACTGACCTATGGGGGGAGCCATGAGACTCCCAACCTAAGATGCTCCGCT
>JAUWOI010000203.1 GCA_030612185.1 Anaerolineae bacterium | reverse complement strand
ACGTTTCACGTTTCACGCATCACACCCGCTTGCCAACTTCTCCCAAAAGCGGTATAGTCCTGGGCAGCACGACGAAACCGCATGGGAGGAATGACATGGCACAATACGCAGCCGCAGTTGATCAGGGAACCACCGGCACTCGCTTTATGATTTTCGACCGGCAGGGCCAGGTGGTCGCCTCAATGTACGAGGAACACACCCAGATTTACCCCCAGCCCGGCTGGGTCGAGCACGACGCCGGGGAAATCTGGGCCAAGACGCGCCGGGTCATTGAGGGCGTGATGACCGAGGGCAACATCCGGCCTGCAGAGATCGCCGGCATCGGCATCGCCAACCAGCGAGAGACGATCATCGTCTGGGACCCCACCACCGGCGAGCCGCTCTGCAACGCTGTCGTGTGGCAGGACACGCGCACCCGCGAACTCTGCCAGCGACTCATCGCCGACGGGCTGGAGCCGACCTTCCGCGAGAAGACCGGCTTGCCCATCGCCACCTACTTCTCCGGCCCCAAACTTAAGTGGCTGCTCGATCACGTTCCGGGGTTGCGGGAGCAGGCAGAGGCAGGTAAGGCTGTCTTTGGCAACGTGGACACATGGATCATTTGGAACCTGACCGGCGGGCCGCTGGGCAATACCCCGAGTCCATCGAAGGGCGGGGCGTACGTCACCGACGTGACCAATGCATCCCGCACGATGCTGATGAACCTGCGCACACTCGACTGGGACGACGAACTGCTGGAGATCCTCTCCATCCCGCGCCAGATGTTGCCGACCATCCGTCCCTCGTCCGATCCCGACCCCTACGGCACGACGCAGGCTGACGGGCCCGTGGGCGGCCCGGTGCCGGTATGCGGCGACCTGGGGGACCAGCAGGCGGCCCTCTTCGGCCAGACCTGCTACGACGAGGGCGAGGCGAAGAACACCTACGGCACGGGCTGTTTCATGCTGCTCAACACCGGCCTCGAACCCGTTCCCTCGAAAAGCGGTCTTCTCACCACTGTCGCCTACGGCCTGCCGGAGGGCACGACCTACGCACTGGAGGGCTCCATCGCCATCACCGGCGCGGCGGTGCAGTGGTTGCGCGACAATCTGGGTCTCATCCAAAACGCCGCCGAGACGGAGCAAGTCGCCCAGTCCGTGGAGGACGCCGGCGGCATCTACTTTGTCCCGGCCTTCTCCGGCCTCTTCGCCCCCTACTGGGACATGGACGCCCGTGGTGTCATCGTCGGCCTCACCCGCTACGTGACTCGCGCCCACGTCGTCCGTGCCACACTGGAGGCGATTTGTTACCAGACGCGGGACGTACTGGAGGCGATGCGCGCTGATTCCGGCATCAATCTGACCGCGCTCAAAGTGGACGGCGGCGCGACCGTCAACGACTTCCTGATGCAGTTGCAGGCTGACGTGCTGGGCGTGCCGGTCGTGCGCCCGGTAGTGCACGAGACGACGGCGTTGGGCGCGGCCTACGCTGCGGGATTGGCGACAGGGCTGTGGTCGGGCCTGGACGAACTGCGGGCCAACTGGTGTGTGGACCGCGTCTTCGAGCCGCAGTGGGATGAGGGCCGGCGCGAGGAAGCATACGCCGGGTGGAAGAAGGCGGTCGAGCGGAGCAGAGGATGGGTGGGGGGAAATGAACAATGAACAATGACAAATGACAAATCCCAGTCACGGATTCTAGACGCGGAGGTAAGAAGGAAGATGCCAGCGAGCAAGAAAACGAAAGAGCGCAGGGAGCAAGCCGAGGCAATGCGGCGGCGGGAATTGAGGACGCTGGAGCGGTTGGATTGAGGAGAGTGCCACGCGATGAATAGCCACCTGAGCCGGGAAATCCACGAGCAGCCGGAGGTGCTGGCCCGCCTGTTGGACGAGCAGGCTGGGACCGCCGCGCGAATTGCCGCTGCTATTTGCGCCCGCGACGTGCGCTACGCCGTCATTGCTGCACGCGGCACCTCCGATAACGCCGCCCGCTACGCCCAGTACCTCTTCGGCGGACTGAACCGGCTGCCAGTGGCGCTGGCCACCCCATCGCTGTTCGGCATCTATCGCACGCCGCCGCAGTTGCGCGACGCGCTCGTGCTGGGTATCTCCCAATCAGGCCAGTCGCCCGACATCGTGGCCGTCGTCGAGGAGGGAAGACGGTGGTATGAGCCTGGCCAAAAACCGGTGAAAAACAGTAGCGATTTCAGTCGTTTGGAACGACTAAAGTCGTCACTACCATAAATTCCAGCCACACTCAAGTGATATTGCATGCAGTAACAAACACAAGGAGGAGGCCAATGTTGAAGAGACTATTCCTGTTCGTTAGCCTGAGCACCGCACTGCTACTGACCGGGTGCATCACCATTGACATCCAGAACATCATCAACGCTGACGGGGGTGGCGAGAAAGTCATGATTACCGCCATAGACACCGATGCCTACGAGATGCTGATGCTCGTCACCCCCGAGCCGGGGGAGGAGACCGAGGACCCCTGGCAGAGTATATGGGACGAGTGTGCGGAAAATCCACGCGCTACCTGTGAAGAGTACGTGGACGCGGAGAAGGAGGTTACCGGCGTCCGCGTGTCTATACCTTTCAACTCGTTGGATGAGCTGGTTGCGCTCAGTGAGAACCCGGCCTTTGGCGGCAGCGATGAGATCACCTTCGAGCAGTCTGGCGACACGACGACGATGCGCATCACCGTCAACACGCAAGAGGTAGGCAGCGAAGTGGCCAAGAGCAGCGGGGAGATGGAAGCCACACCGCTGCCGGAAGCAACGCTGACCGCAGAGGAAGAGGAGATGCAGCGGCAGTTCCTCGAGATGATGGACATCAACCTATTCTATCGCGTTACTGCGCCGGCGTCCATTTCCGTCTACGAGCCTCAGGAGAATGCTACCTATGATGAGGCAGAGAATACTGTCACCTGGGAGATGGACCTGTTGTCAGAGGAGCCCGTGCAGGAACTTTCGCTAACCTGGGGCGGCCCACCGAGCGAGGCCGGTGAGGAGCCTGCCGCGCAGGTCACGCCAGAACCGACCGAGGAGCCACTTCCTGAACCGACCTCCCCACCGGTTGTCTCTCCGCCAACAGAGGGGAAAAAGAGCCTCTGTCAGTTGTGTCCCTGCTTGCCAGGTATCGCCTTGCCGGTGCTGGCTCTGGGCAGCGTGCTGGTCACACATCGCAGGCGGAGCGTATGATATAACCATCTGGTTAAACGATGGGCTGGAGAGGCGTAACCGCCTTTCCAGCCCTTTCTCCTCTCACTTGAGAATCGCTAGAGCCCCAGTTCGTCTGCTACCCAGCCCAGGGCCAGTTCCTCCAGTTTGGCCCGCGTCGGGCGGCCGCTCTCGTCCCAGCCGGCCATCCGGTAGTAGAGTGCCTTGGCTTCCTCGACCTCCTCGGCGCTGACCGCCACTCCATCGCTAGCCCCACCCTGCAGCGGGGTCAGCAACTTGGGCGGCACCGTATCCGCCTCTGCGCCAACCCCCTCGCGGGCGTTGAAGGCCCGCAACAAATTCAACCGCCGCTCTCCTACTTTCATCAGTTCCCACAGACTGGCGTTCCAGCCGGTGACCGCCCGCACCGCCTCCACCAACTGGCTGGGCCCGTAGAGTTGCCAGGCCGGGCCGAAGACAAACTGGCACACGCTCACGCTGTCCAGGCAACTGTATAGACACTGGGTATAGAGGGCATAGCGCACCTTCTCCGCATTCAGTACGTCCACCGGCTGGGGATCCATAAGGTCCAGTTCAGCCATTCGTCCCGGGTAGTACTTGTAGCAAGGGTCGTGCTCATGCGACATGTGGTCCGCACCGAAGGGGTTGACGGCGTAGATGAGGGCCAGGCTCCGCTTGACCTGGGGCATGTGGGCAGGTAGTTCCTGTCCCTTCACCGTCACGACCAGGTCCTGGCCCACGCCCAGGATTTCGGCCGCACGGGCGGAGCCCTCCCCCAGGACGCGTCCGAAGCCCTCTCGCTTCCCGCTGCGGTCCACCATCTGTACCAACGCCCCAGCATTGCCGAAGCGGAGTTCGATGCCATCGGTGTCCTCTGAGGTGAGTAGTCCCTGCTCGAAGCAATCCATCGCCCAGGCGACGGTCGCGCCACAGGAGCTGGTGTCCATCCCGTACATGTTGCATAGTTGGTTGGCACGGGCGATCGCCGTCAGATCAGAGACACCGCAGTAGGAGCCCATCGTGGCCAGAGTCTCGTACTCCGGACCGCCGTAGCGGGGATCCACCTGATAGGGCCCCTCGGCCACCTCCACAACACGCTTGCAGCGCACCACGCAGCCGAAGCAGGTGTCCCCCTCTTTGAGGATAGTCTCGGCCATCCGCTGCCCGCTGATGGCCTCGGCTCCCTCGAAGGTGCCGCTGGACCAGTTGCGGGTGGGCAGGCCGCCACTCTTGTCCTGGGAAAGGACGACGCCGGGGGTGCCCAGGAGCCTCATTCCCGCTACGCCCGATTCCCCGACGTGCTCGCCCCCCCACTTCGCCAACGCCCTCACCGCCCCTGAGTCGGCCAGTTTGGGACGGCTACGCCCCCGCACGATGACCGCCTTGAGGTTCTTGGCGGCCATCACCGTACCCATACCAGTCCGCCCGTTGGCCCGGTTGGCGTTGTTGATGAGTGCCCCGAAGCGCACCCCCTTCTCGGCTGCCGGACCACACTGGAGGATCTGGATGCGTGCATCGTCCAATTCTTCCCGGATGGCATCCTCTACATCGGCGGTGAAGCGGCCCCAGAGGTGGGCGGCGTCCCGCAGTTCCACCTCCCCGTTGTGCACCCACAGATAGACGGGCCGCTCGGCCTTGCCGTGAATCACGACGCCGTCGAAGCCAGCGGCTTTCAGTTCGACGGGCCAGAAACCGCCGGCTTGTGAGTCGCCGATCAGCCCGGTCTCGGGGGATTTGGCCGTGGCGTTGACGCGGGACTGGCCGGAGAAGGGCGCGCCAGTGACGACGCCGACCATCAGGCTCAGCGTGTTTTCCGGCCCCATAGGGTCGGCCCCGGGCGGGGTGTGCTTCAGCAGGTAGTAGGTCCCCATCGCGCTCCCGCCCATGTACTTGCGATAGAAGGTCTCGTCGGGCTCCTCCACCTCCAATTTCCTCGTTGTGAGATCTACGTGCAAGATCTTACCGTGATACCCGTAAGGGCATAGTAACCTCCTCAGTTGTGTAAGATATGTTGTCTCCCGCCTACTGCTCTTCGTAGGTCGGCGTACCCGGTGCCACGCCCGTGATGCGCACCAGCGTCCCTACCGGAGCCCAGTTGTAGAGCGCCTCCGCGTCACCGACGTTAAGGATGATGCAGCCATAAGAGGCTGGCCAACCCAGGACACCGGCCCATAACCGCTCTCCATAGGACGTGATTGGTAGTTCGTGGATGCCGTTAGCGAAATCCGGCCCTTCCTGGTAGACGGCCATAAAGTAGGGCATCTCCAGACCCCAGCGCGAGGCGTAGGCGCTGTCCTCTTTGAAAAGCACCTGGAACTGCCCGGCGATGGTCGGGGTGCTCGTCATCCCGCTTGAGCAGGTGAAGTCGTAGACCAGTTGCTCATCCCCGTAGGCACGCAGCCGCTGCTCTGTCAGACTGATCTCGATGCGCTTACCGGGCGCTAGTGGATGGGGGAAGAGGACATCAATGGAGGGTATGACCAACTCCATTCCGATGGCCAGTGCGTCCGGGTCCACGTCGGGATTAGCCTCCTCTAGCCGCCACTGGGGAAAGCCATAACTGTAGGCGATGTCGAAGAAGGCGTCGCCGGGCTGGACTATGTAGATGCTCTCGGGATGACTAATGTGGGACTGGGCCTGGTGCTCGCCAGCGGTCAGCGCTGCCACCGTGCGAGCCAGTGTCTCGGCGACGTCCAGGATTCGCCCAGGCCCTAACTGCGGCGCGATCTCATCCAGCCAGGCCCGCACCGCCACCTCGTCCACCTCCAGTACCAAACGGGCGGTGTCTGGCGTATAGTCGGGGACCGCCCGCAGCCAGGTAGCCATCCGCTCCGGTGGGGCCGCGAAGTCGGCGCGATAGCCGGTCAACGGGTCGTCGGCGACGAGCGTGAAGGGGTGCGCCAGGAGCGACCGGGCTAGCGTGTGGGCGGGCTCCGGCTCGGAGAGGCGCGGGGGCACGGCCACTGTCGCTAACTCGACTATCCCCCCCAGCCCCCCCGCTTCGGGGGGGAGTCCTTTCGCACTGTCCGCCAGCGCCTGGAACACCCGCGCGGCGCTGGCCTCCACATCGAGCGCCACCCCGGCCTGACCAGGGAGAGGGTCAACGGTGCCTGGGCCGATCTGCAGTTGGGCATCTACCGGCGGCACGAAAACAGCGGGGGCCACGCCTTCCAATGCAGTCACGACTTGCTCTGGATCAGCGGGGATAACAAGCGGCTCTATTCGACGTCCCAACAGCCTGACGCGCCAGGCCGATGGAACCCAATCGTACCACAGTCCTTGGCGGGCGACAAGATAAGCGGCGGCCGCCGTGCCAGCGTAGTCGTAGCCCTGCCCTGCATCAGCCCAACTGAACGACCAGGCCTGCTCCCCGGCGCGCAGTTCGATTACCTGAGCAGCGGGGTCCGGCAGCCCTTCGATCAGCACTGCCGTGGCCTCATCCACCACCAGCCCGCCCACATCCACGTCGTGGACAGAGACTCCCGGATAGATGCGGTCATTGTACGTAACCGGATAGACAAGTATTCCCCCGCCTGCCACGAGACAGAGGGCCAGCAGTGCCACCAGGCCCTGTATTACCAGCCGCAAACCCTTTCGCATGTCTCTCGTCCTCCTAAGGCGAAATGAAAGGGAAGATCAGTGCCATCAGTACGCCCGCCGCGATGACCGACGCCACCTGTCCGGCGGTGTTCGCGCCGAGGGCGTGCATCAGGATAAAGTTCTGGTTATCCTCCTCCAACGCCACCTGCTGTGCCAGTCGCCCGCTCATCGGGAAGGCGCTGATGGCCGCGGCTCCCACCAGGGGGTTGATCCGCTGCCCCGAGAGCACACATACCAGTTTCCCGAACATGATGCCGCCGATGGTATCAAGCGCGAAGGCCATCAGGCCCAGCAGCAGCACCTTGACGGTACCCAGGCTGAGGAAAGCCGCTCCTTGCATCGTCGAGCCGATGACCAAGCCCAGAAAGAGCGTGGCGGTGTTGGTGATCGCCTCCTGCGCGGTGCGGCTGAGCCCCTCCACCACGCCTGACTCTCTCATCAGATTGCCCAGCATCAACATGGCGATGAGGGGCGCGGTCTGCGGCAGGAAGATGGATGCTAGCAAGGTCACCACGATGGGGAAAAGTATCACCACCGTCCTGGAGACCGGCCTGGGAGTGTATTCCATACGGATCGCCCGCTCCCGCCTGGTGGTGAAGAGCCGCATCAGTGGTGGCTGGATGATGGGGACCAGGCTCATATAGGAATAGGCGGTCACTGCCACCGCCGCCGCCAGCCCTG
>JAUWOI010000090.1 GCA_030612185.1 Anaerolineae bacterium | reverse complement strand
GTGAGTTGTTTGATCTTGAGTTCGGCCTGGTCGAGTTGCGCGCTGCAGTGGGCGGCCAGCGCCTGCCCGCACTCGAAGAGGGACAGACTCTCCTCCAGCGCCAGCCCCCCCGCCTCCAGTTTACTGACGGTCTCCTCCAGTTTGGCGAATGCCTGCTCGAAAGTCAGGTTCTTTATCTTGCTCATTACGTTCTCCTTGCGATTGACTTTGCGGTCATACCTGGTATAATATGGTGTGAAGGAGGTATGACAAATGAGTGTGGTTAAAATCGGTATCAGCCTACCCCACCCCCTGCTGAAGCGGGTAGACACAGCTGCTCGCCGTAAGGGCCAGTCGCGCAGCGAGTTTGTGCGCCGGAGCCTGGAGCAGACATTGGTGGAGGATGTTCCCCTTCGCGTGCTGGCCGAGGCCCGTGCGCTGTACGCCGCCATCGAAGAGGACGACCACGCCTTGGCAGAGGACTTCCTGATGGTGGCTGCTGAGACCCTGCCCCCATACAAGGAGGTCGGGTCGTGAAGATACCCCGCCGAGGCGAAATCTACTATCTTGACTTCAGCCCCGCGAAAGGGAGCGAGATGCGCGGGGCTCACCCGGCGCTGATTATCCAAAACGACGTAGGCAACCGGGTGAGCCGGCTGACCATCGTCGCGGCCATCACCAGCAACCTCAAGGCCGCGCGCCTGCCGGTCTGTGTACAGGTCTCGCCCGCAGATAGTGGGCTTCCCCGCGAGTCGGTGGTGAACCTGGGACATGTCTACACGGTGGACAAGTCACGACTGCGCCAGTTGATAGGCCGGTTACCCGCTGGTTTGGTGGAGCAGATTGACAAGGCCCTACGGGTCAGCATCGGCCTGGAGCCATTTGAACTTTAGGCCAGCCGGGGCTTGGCCAGAATCTCCATCACGCGCAGGTCGAAGAACTGCTGCACGTGGGCGGGGGCGAGGACGACGGCAGTGTCGGCCCCCCGGCCAGTGCCGGCGATGGCGATGCACGGCTCTCCCACCTTCACCAGCCCGGCATCGGCGGCCATCAGCGCGATCTCGACTACGACCTTCATCCCCTCGCCGAAGATGCGCAACGTCTGTGCCACAAACTCGTCAATCTCGTAGGTGCCCCACTTCTTGCGCACGGCGCGGCTGATTCCGCCGAAGGCATGCTGGCAGGTGAGGATCTTCGCACCGGCGGCCTCGATGGCAGCGTGGTTCTCCTCTGTCAGTTCCTGTGTGTTGGGCCCTTGAAAGCCGGTGGCATGGGTCACGACGACGACGTCGTACCCCTGGAACAGTTGCGCGGCCTGGACGCCGGTCTCCCCCCGCGTGCTGGCGACCAGCACGGTGTGGACACCCAGTTCGTCGGCCCGCCGTTTGGCGACCTCTAGCGTGCGTGCGGTGTTTTGTGGGCCGGGTTTTTCGAAGTGGACTGATTGGACAGTAATTGCGGACATTGCTTTTCCTCCCGGTTCTCCTACCAGCGATAAACATTTAGCGGCCAAATGTGACCTCAGCCGTGTGTTTCCAGTGCACGGCTGGCTTTATTGATGTTCCCCCGTGTCTCTGGGAGGCGTAAGACCCGACAGCCAGGTGTGTGCATTCTGTGGCGAGCGCAGGTGTACAATTGCCAGATGGGCATTCTCAGGTTGGCTTAACAGGATGGGATACTCTCTTCGTCTTCTGCGATAGGTCTGGAGTGCCCAAAGGAGGATGGACTCGCGGCTGAAGAGTGCCGTACGCAATGACTCGCGGTTCCCACCCCATAGTTCCTCCCGGGTTAGGCTCCGCCGCAATGTGCGTCGCACCAGTTGCCACATAATCACCGGCAGGGTGTAATCCAGCCAGACAACCGTGTCGGCCCGACTCCAGACGATGTCGCGTACTTTGCTGTAATTGCCATCAACGACCCAAACATCTCCGCTCAGCGCTTGCGCAGTCCGCTCGCGGAAAACGTCGAGTGGGGCCATAGTCCAATCTGGCTCCCAATGAAGCGCATCCAGTTCCACGTGGGGAATCCCCAGGCGCTGGGCAATCTGACCCGCCGTGGTCGTCTTGCCTGAACCGCTCGTACCGACCACGACGATACGTTGGCCGAATTCAACGGTCACTCTACTTCTGCCTCAAACTCTCCATCGGCAACGCGGATGCCAAGTGCGTCCCCCGGCGCGACCTGGGCTACCGAGTGCACGATAGTCCCCGTCTCACGGTGGCGCACGATGGCGTACCCCCGCTCCAGCGTCCCCAGTGGGCTGATTCCCACCAGTCGCCCGGTCAGCCCACCCAACCGCTCGCGGTGCAGGGCCAGATTGTGATACATCGCCGCCTCAGCGCGGCTCAGCAGGTCGTCCGCGCGTTGGCGGGCCTGGGCCAGTTGAACGGCGGGAGAGAGGTGCTTCAGCGCCCGCGTCTGCTCGGACAGTTGCCAGCGCCGCTCCCCGACGGCTCCCTGCAGCGCCGCCACCAGCGCCGCCGAAAGCCCGACCACCTGCGCGCGCAGTTCCGCCCGGTCTGGAACGACCAGTTCGGCAGCGGCGGAGGGAGTGGGGGCACGCACGTCGGCGGCGAAGTCGGCCAGGCTGAAGTCGGTTTCGTGCCCCACGCCGCAGATGACCGGAATGCGGGAAGCGGCGACGGCACGCGCCACCCGCTCGTCGTTGAAGGCCCACAGATCCTCCAGGCTGCCACCGCCGCGGGCGACGATGATGACGTCCACCCTGTCTACATCTGCGCGCTTGTTGAGGGCTTCGAGCGCGGCGACGATCTGCGGAGGGGCCGCCTCTCCCTGCACCTGCGTGGGTGCGAGCAGTACCTCCGCCAACGGATAACGACGGTGCAGCACGTTGATGATGTCGCGCAGCGCGGCAGCGGCCGGGGAGGTGACGACGCCGATGCGGTGGGGAAAGTAGGGTAATGGCCGCTTCCGCTCCGGCGCAAACAACCCCTCGGCCTCCAACCGCGCCTTGAGCAGTTCGAACTGCCGGTAGAGATCGCCCACGCCAGCCGGCCGGATCTGATCCACGTAGAGTTGGTAGCGGCCACTGACCTCATAGACGCCCACCCGCCCGTGGGCCAATACCAGGTCGCCGCCAGCGGGCAGGGTGTCCTGCAACATGGCAACGCTGCGCCACATCACGCAACCGATCTGGGAGCCAGCGTCTTTGAGCGTGAAGTAGCAGTGGCCGGAGAAGGCACGGCTGAAGTTGGACACCTCCCCTTCGACCCATAGATCGCTCAGTTCAGGTTCGCTCTCGATGAGACGGCGGATGGTGCCGGTGAGTTGGCTGACGGTGTAAGGCTCGGAGAAGGTCGAACCGCCCGACTGGCCAAAGATGCTGAGTTGTTCGAACATAGTGGGGGTATGATAACGCAGTGGAGGGAAGGTGTCAAGTGTGGCTTTTGCGCCTTCAGGGATTTTGCTTCTTGCCGCCGTTGTGCTATACTTGCCGGCAGGATGGTCATTCGCCGTAAGACGAGCCTGCGGCTCTGTTCGAAGCAAGAGAGACTGCAACAATGAACAAGGGGATTCCGGAGTTTAGATCACCCCAATTGCTCCGGCCGGATTGCCAGACCCGGCAGGGAGGGACTGGATCTGGCGATCCAGGTTGAGCGAAGTGGGACGATTATTCTCCTGGAAATCACTCAATCACCGGTTGTCGGTGAGTGGCTACCTGACCGAACTTGAGGCTGTCGTGGGGTATCATCGGGACGAGCCTGCCATTGATACAAGGAGACGGATATGAACCCCGAATTGGACACCGTACGCCCCCACGTCCGTCAACTGCTAGAACGCGCTGGCTGGAAGAAGCGCGAGGTCCACGAAGAGGAAAACGTCACGATGGGCCGGATAGACATCCGGCTGGCGCGTCTAGCAATTGTCGAGACGAAGGCCCCCGTTGCCGCTGACCACGAGCACTACTTGCGCCTGCATCTGCAACAAGCACGTCGCTACTACGCGGCTGCGCAGGACATCCCATTCCTGATCGTCACCGACGGTACAAACCATTACATTGAGGACATGCGTAACTGGCGTATTGAGCGGCTGTGGTCGCTGCCCAGTCCTGCCCACCTGGAAATCCTCCTAGAAGACCCCAACACGCTTCAAGATGGCTACATCCTGATTCATAAGAACCTCTATGAGTGCCAGTTCGAAGCAATACCCACTGCTGTACGTCACCTCTTTGACGGACAGCCCGGGCTGTTGCTGCAGATGGCGACGGGCACCGGCAAGGGACGGGTGGCGGCTGAGGTCATCAAGGAGATGAACTGCATCGTCTGGGAGCGTGAAGACCGGCGTCTATCAGTTCTCTTCCTGGTGGACCGGGACAACCTGGAGACACAGGCAGTTGACGAGTTAAGCCGTTGGCTTCAGGGAGTGGATCTCAAAGTCAAAGACATCAACCAGCGGGGACGGCGCGAGGTGTTGGTGGCGACGATTCAGACGATGTACAACCGTTACCATTCCGCGCCTTTTCACTCCCATTACTTCGACCTGATCATCGTAGACGAAGCCCATCGGAGTATCCACGGCGCCCTCTGGCGTGAGGTAGTCGAATTCTTTGATTGCCCGCAGGTGGGGATGACGGCCACGCCGCCCCGTTTCGCCGATGACGCCACGATTGAGTACTTTGGCGATCCCATCTACGTCTACGACTACGAGGACGGTGTGCACGATGACTTGCTGGCCCCGGCGATTATCCACCGCGTGAAAACGAACGTGGACAAGGATGGACTGGTCTGGAACGATACACTCTACAAGTCCGAAGACTTTGAAGTCTCGATTCACGTGGATAACCGCGACAAGGTGATCGTGGATTACTACGAAGAGCACTTTTACGGGCGCAAGGCGTTGGTGTACGCCGCCAGTTCACGCCATGTCGAATCACTGTTCGATAAGTTCAACGAGATGTTTGCCCGCCACGGACAGGAGTATCGGGTTGAATTTGTGTTGTCGGCCATCGAAAGCTCCAAGGCACGCCAGGCACTCATTGATGAGTTCCGTGACCCCAACTCGAATCTGGCGGTTTTGGTCAATCTCAACATCCTCACAGCAGGCTTCAACTTCCCTGAACTGGATCTGCTCTTAATGGCCCGCTACACCCGCCACAAGAGCCTGTACATCCAGATGAAGGGGCGGGGTACACGCAAGGCTTATGACGACGAGGGCAAGCTGATCAAGGACCGCTTCACGATGGTTGACTTCGTCAACGTGACCGAGTGGGAGGAAAAAGAATTTCAGCCCCACTATCCCAATGGCGCGGAGCACAACCCGGCCGACGATGACCCGATGACCGACCCGCCCGCCCCAGGCCCAATGCCTGAAGCCGACGTGCCGGTAGGGATTGCTGAACTGGAAATCTACGACCCCTTTGCCGTGCTGGAAACAGCGGAAGAGGACGAGTTGACACGGTTGCAACAGGAGATTGAAGAGACCCAAAAGGCTCTGGCCGAAGCACACCAGCAATACCTGGACACCACCACCCACGTGCAAGAACTGAGGGGATTACTTGCAGCTGAGCAAGAGGCCCACCGGGTCACGACGCGCCAGGGCTTCGCAGGATTGGTGCGGGCGTTGCAGGCGGTAGCGCCCCTTATGCCGATCACCGAAGATCTATTGCTCCGGGCCAATCCGGCCCTCGACCCGTTGGAGACATTGAACAATGCCTTTGGCGTGACTTATGACTCTATCCAGGCCCACATAGATGACGTATTGAATGAGGAATGACCCGTGGCGACCAAACAGGAGCTGACCAGCGCGGTGTGGCAGGCAGCCACCGCCATCCGTAACGAATACCGCGACGTCAAAAAGTACATCGAGTACACGGCTATCTTGCTGTTCTTCAAATTCTACGACGATGTGTACGACACGTTGCCACCGGACATTCAAGGTTTGATCCCACACCATTACCGCTGGAACACGTTGAAGGCGCTGGATCCGCGCGGCTTTGAGGGCTATCATCCCGAGGTACGCAACCGGCTGCGCGACTTCTTCGCCGGAAAGCGTTGGCGCGAACAGGCAGCGGGCCACTTTGGCGTCATCTTTGAGAGTTTCATCTTTGATATCAAGCACGACGAGGTACTTGGCCGCGCTCTACGCCAACTTGACAAGATTGACTTTGCCACCATTGATTACGACGCCAAAGGGGCCATCTACGAGTTCCTGATCTCCAAGATGTCCGAGGCGGGTGTGAAGGGAGAGTTCTTCACGCCGCGCCCGGTAGTCAACATGATCATTGACGTGTTGCAGCCCCGATTTGGTATGCTGGTGTGGGACCCGGCGGCGGGCACGGGGGGCTTTCTGACCCGCGCCTGGGAAGAGATGCTGGCCGACCTGAAGGCTCGCTACCCAGACGAGAGCAGCGCCGAATACAAGGATAGGCTGTGCCAACTGCGCGAAAACTCGATCTACGGCAACGAGACAGAATCGGTCTCGGCGCGGCTGGCGCGGATGAATATGATCTTGAAGGGCGACGGTCACAGCACCGTCCAGGAGTTCAACTCCCTCGACCAGCTAACCTATACCCTGTCCACACTAAAGCCGCACGACGATGAAGTAGACAACCCATATCCTGCGATCCTGGCTCAGGGCGGCTTCGATCTGATAATGGCCAACCCGCCCTACGGCGGCAGCCAGGCCGTGAGTGACCTGGGAGGATATTTCAAGCCCTGGACCCGGACGGCCAAACCGGAGTCGAACTTTCTCCAGTTGATGATGCACGCCCTCAAGCCGGGCGGGCACTGTGGCGTGTTGATGCCCGAAGGGGTGCTGTTCAGGAACGTAGACAGCCCCATTCGCCGGCGATTGTTGCGCGAGTTTGACCTGAAGGCCGTCGTCGGGCTGTTCAAGGGCATCTTTGAATTTGCTGACGTAAAGGCGTGTGTGCTGTTCTTCCGCAAGCCGGAAAAGGGTGAAAGGTGGCAGGGAACGCGGCGGATATGGATCGCTGAAGCCAGGTCATTTGATGATATCCGCCAGGTGCCTGCACATTGGCTTTCCCAGAGTCCATCGGACTTCTATCGTTTCGTCTCTCTTGAGGAGATCAATGAGTGCAAGGGCAATTTGCGACCCGTCCGATACTTAAAGACCAAGACTTCATCCGGTCAGGGTAGAAAATTCGCTCTTCTCGAAGATATCCTGAAACGGAATATGGAGACGATTCTTCTGGATGACGACACCGAATATCGCAGGGTGTCCGTAGCGCTTTATGGAAAGGGTGTCAGTTTGCGCGATACTATAGTCGGCCGTGATGTAAAGACGAAAAAGCAGCGTCCAGTCCGAGCTGGTCAAGTTATTATGTCGAACATCTGGGCAAGGAAGCAGGCGTTCGGAATCGTTCCCCAAGAGTTGGATGGAGCTATTGCGTCTACGGATTTCACGCTATTTGACCTGGACAATGAACGAATTGACGCCCACTTGTTGGCGTACATTCTTGGTCTTGGTCCCCTGGGTGAGAAACTGGAAGCTATGTCCAGGGGATCAACGGGGAAGGCCCGCGTACATCCTGACGATTTCTTGTCCCTTGAAATTCCTGACCTGCACAAGACCGAACAAAAGCAGATTGCTGAACGGCTTGACCGTCAGCAACGCATTCTCCTTCAGTGCGACATGCTATTGGAGGGTGTAGACAAGCTCGAGTGGCTGGACGACGGCCTATTTCAGTTCCCCGAAAGCGATCTACTGGCGACGTCGTTCGCGCCGCTGGTCGAGAATGCAACGGATTACGTGGACCCAACTAGCCAGCCCGAAACGGTTTGGAAAGTCTATGGCGTTTCCAACGAGGAGGGGATTCGTATAGGCCAAACAAAGGTTGGCGCCGAGTTCAAGGTTGGCCGCAAATACAAACGGCTGATCAAGGGGGCTTTGGCCTACAATCCACAGCGAGTCAACGTTGGTTCGGTGGGTTTGATTGCAGAGACAGACGAGCAAAGTATTATCAGTCCCTACTACGTGATTTTTACCTGCAAACCAGAACTTGATCGGCGCTTCGCCTACTATCTCATCAAGTCGCCTTACTTTCGGCAGTTGATAGACGAAACAGCCGTCGGAGCCGTGCGCCACGAACTGTTTTTTAGTCTGTTCACCAACATTGAGGTACCCATCCCCAAGCTGGAAGTGCAGCAGGAGATAGTGAAGGCTATCGAAGACCAGTTGGCAGACTATGATGGCGTGCGCCGGCTCAAGGCGCAGGCCGAGGAAACAATGCGCCGGGTCGTGCGGGGGTTGTTTGGGTTGAGTGACGGGGGATCAGAGTTGTAAGACGTCTATGTATCGCTCTCGCTGGCTCCAAAGAACAGGCTGGATTTGGTAAGTACGGAACGCGCGCAAAAGATCACCCGATGGCTTGCGCTCCTCGTCGTTGAGGATAGCGTAGGCTTCTGTGCCCTCAGCGCGAACCTCACGGGTATCGTTCCAGGCAAAGATGTAAGCGGTAGCAGTATCGCGAGTGGGGCGATTGATAGCGCGTAGTAGCCGTTCAGGGGCCTTGGGTGAGGGCGGTATGACGAAATCGAAGGTGTGGTCGAAGCCGCTGCGCCCGGCCAATTTGATCATCGCCGTAAAACGGACCTCGTTGGCACGCAAGAACTGCTCCACGTCTTCGCGGAAGAGGGATAACACCTGTTCCCGCGCCATCACGAACATATCGTTTACGGACAACATTGCCTGAATCAGGTTGTGTTTGCGGCGGGGCAGGTTGGAGCGGTGTACCTCGACTCTCAAGGCCCCTTCCACCACACTGACGCCGAAACCCTGCAAGATCGTCTTGAGGATTCGTTGGCGTTTTGGCAATGAGAGATCCACTCCCGACATCTCCAGGTTGCTGAGGGTGTAGCCGTCGTCGCTCAGAACATAGTTGCCGTTTTCCTGAAAGAGATAGATTTGCAAATGGTCGTTGTGCCGATCCAGGAACGGGGTAGTGATCTCGCAGACTCCATCGCCCACTTTAGCAACAGAGAGTCCTGTTTTCAGCCAGGTTAGATACTCGCGGATTATTGCCTCACACTCACCGATTGTGTTCATATCAACCGCCCCGTAATTGGTGGCATCATCGTGATATTGCAGAAGCGAGCAAAATCCTCGAACGTTATGATCATATCGTCGGGGGCACGGAATGAAAACCCATCCAGGGGCGAGGCAAACTTGATGTCGTAGCCTTCACGGTAGATGTGGATATGGGAGCCTTCAACCAGCGTGCCGTCCGGGTTTGTGTGACGCAGTGTCTCGTCTATGTCCACTCGCACCAGGGGAATGATCACCCGGGCACGTTCCTGAAAAGTGTACTTCTTTAGGCTTAGCCTGCCGCGATGCACATCAAGCAAGAACCGTTCTCGACCGTCTCCTGAGATCAAGGTGCGGACAGATTTGAGTGGACCTGCACCAAGAATGAGCGGGTCGTCACTGATAAACTTCTTCTCCAACTGCATCAAATAGTCGGCTTCGGCCTGGGTAAGAGACATGGAGATTTCTTTGGTTGAAGCTATGTAGGTTTGCGGCCAGGGCATTCTCATTATAGACTAAATCTGCTTTTTTGCCCAATCCGCTTCCAGCCATTAGTACAACTCTGGATAGATCAGCCTCTGTAGTGACTACCCGGCTACGACATCAGTCACAACGTTGACCAGCCGCCCCGGCACGTGAATCACGCGGGCCACGCGGCGATCATCCAGTTGGCGGCGGACACCTTCGCAACCCAGGGCCAGGTCGCGGGCCTCGGCCTCGCCGATGTCGGCAGGCACGGTCAGTTTGTCGCGCACCCGGCCGTCCACCTGCATGACCAGCGTGATGGTCTCCTTGGCAGCCAATGCCTCGTCCCACACAGGCCACACTTGCTGGTGGACACTGTACGGGCCGTCCAACCGCGCCCACAGTTCCTCGGCGATGTGCGGGGCGAAGGGGGCCAGTAGCAGGATGAAGGTTCGAGTTGCCTTGGCCAGTTCCTCCGTGACGCCATGTGCCCGGTGGTGGGCGCTCATCTCGTTCAGGCACTCCATCAACGCGGCGATGGCGGTGTTGAACTTGAAGGCTTCGACGTCGGCGGTGACGCGCTGGATGGTGCGGTGTAGTTGGTGGGTTAGTTGGTTAGTTGGTTGGTTAGTTTGGTGGTTTGGTGGTTGGGTGGTGGCGGCGACTGCGTTGGACAGGCGCCAGACCCGTTGCAGGAAACGTTTCGCGCCGGTGATGCCCTCTTCTTCCCAAACGGTGTTGTTCTCGAAGGGAGCCATGAACAGCAGGTAGATGCGCAGTGTATCCGCGCCGTGGATGGCGGCGACACTATCGGGCGTGACGACGTTGCCGGCCGACTTGGACATGCGACGCACGGTTTGACTGGGCTTGTCCTGAGCAGGGTCAAAGGACTCACCGGAACCCTCGCCGGTCTGCGGGTCGCGGGCGTGCATGACGCCCTGGCTACGTAGCGCCGGGAACGGTTCGCGGAAAGGAACGATGCCAGCGTCGGCCAAAACCTTGGTCCAGAAGCGGGCGTACAGCAGGTGCATCACGGCGTGCTCCGCGCCACCAACGTACAGGTCGGGCGGACCCCACTGCGCCAGTATGGCCGGGTCGAAGGGGCCGTCCTCGTAGTCGGGACTGACGAAGCGCAGGAAGTACCAACTGGAGCAGGCGAAGCCGTCCATCGTGTCGGTCTCGCGCCGGGCCGGGCCGCCGCACTGCGGGCAGGTGGTATGGACGAACTCGGGCTCGTTGGCCAGCGGCGAGCGACCATCGTCGCCGGGCAGCCACGCTGCGACGTGCGGCAGCAGCACCGGCAGGTGATGCTCCGGCACGGGTACGACGCCACATTCGTCGCAGTAGACGATGGGGATCGGCGCGCCCCAGTACCGTTGCCGTGAGATCAACCAGTCTCGCATGCGATATTGCACCGTCCGGCGGCCGATGTCCTGCTCTTCCATCCACTCGGCGATCCGTCCCACTGCCTCGCCGGAGGGCAGCCCATCCCACGGGCCGGAGTTGACCATACGTCCAGGCCCGGTGTGGGCAGCCGCCAGCGGTTCGCCATCCCAACCTGGCGGCGCGATGACCACCGGGGCGGGGATACCGTGCCGTGCAGCGAAGTCAAAATCGCGCTCGTCGTGGGCGGGCACGGCCATGATGGCCCCGCCGCCGTAACCCGTCAGCACGTAGTCGGCCACGTAGACCGGCACGCGCGCGCCGTTGACCGGGTTGATCGCATACGCGCCGGTGAAGACGCCATCGCGGCCGGCTTGCAGGCGGTCCAGTTCGCTGCGGCGGGCCGCATCATCACAGTAGGCCGTCACCTCGGCGGCCCACTCCGGCGTCGTGATGCGTTCCACCAGCGGGTGTTCCG
>JAUWOI010000294.1 GCA_030612185.1 Anaerolineae bacterium | reverse complement strand
ATGAAGCCTGGGTGCTGAGTGAAAACCCGGACTTTATGGCCTTAATCGAGCATTCCCGCGAACGCTACCAACGTGAAGGCGGTGTACCCCTGGACGAGGTACGCCGCCAGTTGGGTCTAGCAACTTGAGACGCGCTGTCAGTCGATTACGATTGATCCTGCCCGCGTGATCTATTGCCTCGGTGTACTGACCACCCCGGCACACCTGGCGCAAGTAGACCAGCGGTTACGCCGTGCCCTGGCATTGTAGGAGGCGAGTGCCAATAGTCGAACCCGGTGGGGGATGGCAATCATACCCTTGCCTGCCCGCCCCCCTGGCCTGGGGCCCGGCGCCGGCGGCCCCCATCGCGCGACCCGGCCAGACTGCGCAGGCCCAGGACTGCTCCCCCCGCGCGCATTGCGTGGGATATGCTCCTCTGGAACCTCTGCCACTGATGAAGGAACTGGCACAGGTGGTAAGACCTGGCGGCAGCGTTGCTATCCTGGCCTGGTCTTCTCAAATGCTGCTGCCGGGGTATCCTGTGTTGGAGGCCCGCCTCAACGCGACATCTTCGGGGATTGCCCCTTTCGTCAAGGGGAAAAGACCGGAGTTGCACTTCTTGCGTGCGTTGGGTTGGTTCCGCGACGCGGGCCTGGAGGAACCCACAGCCCGAACCTTCGCCGGCGATGCTCATGCCCCGCTGCCCGATGATCTTCGCCGCGCCCTGATAGCACTCTTTGAGATGCGCTGGCCAGGGGTGGAGTCAGAACTGACCCAGGAGGACCGGGCAGAGTATCAGCGTCTCTGCCTGCCAGGGTCACCGGACTTTATTCTAAACCATCCTGATTACTGTGCCTTCTTTACCTATTCGATGTTTTTTGGCAAAGTCGCCAAAATCGCCGGACTCTAAATCCCACCCGTCCGGCCAGAGCTGGTCTCGCGCCCGCGCTTGATTGAGCGGCTGAACGAGGGACTCCTTCGCAAGCGCAAACCTGCCCTCATCTCCGCTCCTGCCGGCTTTGGCAAGACCGCGCTGTTGAGCGAATGGGTTCACCACTTAGAAACCGGGTTTTTTCCTAAAAACCTGGTTTCTGGCCTCCGCCCACCCGTCGCCTGGCTCTCGCTGGATGAGGGCGATAATGATCCAGCCCACTTCCTGGCCTATTTCATCGCGGCCATACAGACTATCCACCAGGACATCGGCCAGTCTGTCGTCGCGGCCTCGCAGTCCTCCCAACCACTTGCAATCCAGGCGCTCCTGACGACTCTGATCAACGAGATTGCCCCTATGCTGGAACGATTTACCCTCGTTCTCGACGATTATCACCTCATCACGGCTCAACCGATCCACGACGGACTCGCCTTTCTGCTCGACCATCTGCCGCCGCAACTGCATCTGGTCATCGCCACCCGCGCCGATCCGCCTTTGCCCCTGGCTCGCTTGCGCGCGCGTGGTCAACTGACCGAACTGCGCCAGTCTGACCTGCGCTTCTACCAGGCTCTAGGCCACAGACAGGCCGAGACCCGTGCCGCCTGCCAATCGCCCCTCACCATCACTTCTTGAGCGCGCGGGCGGGGGCCGCCCGCCAGAAGCGCTCAAAGACGTGAGGTAGATCGTCTGACTTGACAACCCCGATTCATTTATGATACAATGTTATTGACTGACAGTCAGTCAGTAAAAGAGTAGATAGCTATGACACGAAACGTAAAAGCACCAGACGAACGACGCAGTGAATTGATCGCCACTGCCCAACAACTTTTCTACACAAAGGGATACGAACGCACCTCGGTCAGCGACATCGCCAAAGCGGTCGGTGTAGCCCAGGGCACGTTCTATTACTACTTTGACTCGAAACAGGCAATTCTGGAAGCATTGGTTGCTGAACTGACGGCACAACAGCGCGTGCTTTTTCAGGCCATTGTGGCCGACGAAACCCTTAACGCCATAAAAAAATGGACGCGGGCTGTTCAGGTGATCGGCGATTGGAAAATCGAGCGTAAAGCTGAATTGATAACCCTTTTGCGCGTGATGCTAAAGGAAGAAAATGTGCTCCTGCAACACAAACTTCGGACGCAGGCGGTACAGATGGCAGCGTCAGAATTGGCGAAAATAATCGCACAAGGTATCGAGGAAGGCGTGTTTGAGACGGCTCATGTGGAGGAAGCGGCTGAGATTGTCTATGCTATCTCGGAGGCTTTTTCCTATACTCTTGCCGGTATCTTGTTGAACCCTGACAACTATGACCATCCTGCGGCCCTCGCCCGGCGCAAAATCGCAGCAGTACAAACAGCCATTGAGCGTGTCCTCGGCGCAACGCCAGGCTCGCTGCCGCTCGCTGACGAACAGCCGCGTGCCGCCTGGTTTAAAGATTAGACTCCATCGGGAAAAAAAGTTCGCAGATAGCAAGGAGGTGAATGATGGGAAAACTCTTGATAATGGCGTGGCGTAACGTGTGGCGCAATTGGAGGCGGACGGTGATCGCTGGGATCGCCATCGCGCTGGGGCTGACTCTCATACTCATGTTTGACGGCTTCCTGGGTGGGATGAACGAGGCCCTTTACGGTAACACGGTCAAGCTGCAGGGCGGCCACGTGCAGGTACACGCGCCAGGCTTTCGGGAAAAGGCGAACAGGCTGCCGCTGCTGCCTCTGGTCGACTCGGGCGCGGCGGTGGAGGCAGCGCTGGCCCAGCCGGAAGTGATCGCCGTATCGCAACGCATCGAGACCGGCGGCATGGTCAGCAGCCGCGAGGGGACCATGTCGGTCGCCATCACCGGCATCGAACCGGAACAGGAAGCGCCAGTGAGCCTGGTGGCGGAGAACGTTGTCCAGGGCCGCTGGCTGGAAGCTAATGACGAAGACGTCCTCCTCATCGGCGCGGCGTTGGCCGAGCGGCTTGAGGTGACCGTGGGCGACCGCGTCACGCTGGTAGGACGCGCCACCCACCAGCAGATGCGCCGCCGCACGATGACGATCGTCGGTATCTATGACCTGGGGATTCCGGACGTGGAAAAGAGCCTGGTCTACGTCTCGCTGCTCGAAGCGCAGACGCTCTTTGACTTGCGCGATCAGGCCACCGAGGTTGCCATTTACCTCGAACAGGTGGGGCAGGAGCCGCCGGTGGTCGAGAGGCTACAGGCTGCCTTGTCCGGCTACGAGGTGGATGCCTGGGACACGCTGGATCCCTCGGCAAAGCAGATGATGGAGTTAGAGGCTCAAATAATGGACATGTTTGGCCTGGTCATCCTGTTGATCGCCGGTGTTGGCATCCTCAACCTGATGCTGATGGCGGTGTTCGAGCGCACGCGCGAGATCGGCCTGTTGGCAGCGATGGGGTTAAAGCGGCGGGAGACCGTGGCGCTGTTCCTGTTGGAGGGGGTGCTGATCGGGTTGCTGGGCGCACTGGCCGGCTGCGTGCTGGGTGGGGCGGTAGGCGCCTACTATGGACGAGTCGGCATCGATTGGGTGGCCCTGTATGGAGGATTGGACGTGGGCGAGTACAGCGGACTGATCGGACTGATGGGCGATCGGCTCTACCTCCGAATTGGGATAGGTGTGCTGGTGGAACGGGCGCTGACCGTCGGCGTCATCGCGGCGCTGGCCTCGCTCTACCCGGCCTGGCAGGCTTCCAAACGGGAGCCAGCCGAGGCCCTACATTATGTGTAGGCCTACACTATGTGTACTAGAGTTTTCCGCTTGACTGCGATTGGCTCCCAATCTCTACTTGGACGCAGATGAACGCAGAAAAACGCAGATTTTTTATCGATTTTCTGTTCAGATCAGCGGGAATCAGCGTTCATCTGCGTCCTACTGGAAAACTCCTGATGTGTAGGCCTGCACAATGTCTGATGCGGAAGAAACGATGCGCGATTCGTAGAACGTGAGGAGGAAGGATACAATGTTCAAACTGTGGAGGATCGCAATTCGCGACCTGGGACGTAACAAGCGGCGATCGGCGTTGACGCTGATAGCGGTGATGATGGGATTGGCGCTGGTCATCGCGCTTCATGGCTTTGAGATGGGTGCGATACAGGGTGCGGTCGAGGACAACATTCGCGTGCAGACCGGTCACGTGCAGGTGCGCGGGGAATCCTACGACAAGGACAAGGTCAGCCTCAAGTGGGAGGATCTGTTGGAGGATCCGCTGGGATTGGCCGCCCAGGCGCAGATGCTGGCGGACGTGCGAGCAGCAGCGCCGGTGTTGTGGGCCGGCGGCATCCTGGGCACGGTCGAAGAGTCGGTCGGCGTGCGGGTGTTTGGCATAGACCCGCCTTCCGAGATGGCGGCGCCCTTTCGGGAGGGTTTGGTTGCCGGCGAGTTCCTGGCCCCCGATGACCGGGGCGGCGTCCTCATCAGCCAGAGGTTAGCCAACAACCTGGGGTTGGCCGCGGGTGATGACGTCAGCCTGCTGATCAACACGTCAGGCGAGCAGCCTGACGAGGCGACCTTTACAATCCGTGGCTTGTACGACACTGGCTTCCCATCCTTCGACGAGGCGACGATCTTTTTGCCGCTGGCAAAGGCGCAGGCGTTCACGCGAGCGGGGGAGCGGGCCAGCGCGGTCGTGGCTCTGCTGCACGATCAGGAAGATGCCGACGCGGTTGCTGCAGCGCTGCGCGCGCCGGGGTTGGACGTGCTGACCTGGCGTGACCTTAACCAGTTGATGCTGCAAGCCATGGAATCGTCGATGGGAATGTTGTACATGTTCTACCTGATAGTGCTGGCCATCGTCGCCGTCGTCGTCGCCAACACGCTGTTGATGTCCGTCTTTGAACGCACGCGGGAGATGGGTATCCTGGCTGCGCTGGGGATGAAGGGGCGGCAGATCATGGCGATGTTCATAATGGAGTCTGCCACGCTGGGAGCGATAGGCGTCATCCTGGGCGTACTGCTGGGATCGCTGGGGGTGTATTATATGGCTACCGAAGGCATTTACCTTGGCGACATCGATATGGCCGATATGGTTTCTGCTGACATAGCCTATGGCGAAACGATGTATGCGCGCTTCCAGTGGGCGGATACGGCGGTTATATCCGTCGTTTGCTGGATCATCATGCTGCTGGCCTCGCTCTACCCGGCCTGGTTCGCGACCCGGAAGGAGCCAATTGATGCGCTGCGAGCTTTGTAAATGGATACGCAATACGCAACACGTAATACGAATTCTGGAGGTATGAGATGAGTGTCATTGAATTACAGGACGTGACCCGAGTCTACAAGATCGGTGAAGTTGAGACACCCGCACTGCGCGGCGTCAACCTGACCATCGAGGAGGGCGAATTCACGGCCATCGTCGGGCCGTCGGGCTCGGGCAAGACGACGATGTTGCAGTTGATGGGCTGCCTGGACAGGCCGACCGGCGGGCGCGTGCATATCAACGGGCAGGATGTGACGCGGCTCAATTCCAACAAGCGCGCCGACCTGCGCAAGGGTACCATCGGCTTTGTGTTCCAGTTCTTTGCCCTCATCCCCGGGCTCACGGCCTACGAGAACGTCGAACTTCCCTTACTGCTGTCTGGGGCAAAGAAGGCAGAGCGGCGAGAGCGCGTGAACGAGTTGTTGGAGGCGGTGGGTATCTCTGACCGCGCCCGTCATCGTCCCGACCAGATGAGCGGCGGCGAGCAGCAACGCGTCGCCATCGCCCGCGCCCTGGCTACCCATCCCGTGTTGGTGCTGGCCGACGAGCCGACGGCCAATCTGGACACCGAGAACGGTCGCCAGATCATGGAGATCATGGTGCGGCTGAACCAGGAGACCGGCACGACCTTTATCTTTGCCACCCACGACCCGCGCGTGATTCCTTTCGCCCGGCGCGTGGTCGAGGTGCGCGTTGGGCAGGTCACGGAAACCACGCAGCCCGCTTGAGCACTGGGCAGATGCGGCAGGCCCCGACGTCTGGATCAGATCGAGAGAGGTGAATACGATGTCTTTCAGT
>JAUWOI010000068.1 GCA_030612185.1 Anaerolineae bacterium | reverse complement strand
CTCCCGATCCAGCCGGTCCAGCGCCATCAGCAGTTCCTGCTCCATGATAGGCTTGACCAGATAATCGGACGCGCCCAGGCTGAGTCCCTGTTTTTCCTCACCCAGGATGGTGCACATGATGACGGGGATGTGGCGGGTTTCGGGATCGGCCTTCAGTTCCTGAATGACCTGCCAGCCGTCCCTATCCGGCATGAGCACGTCAAGGGTGATGGCGAAGGGCTTCAGTTGCCGGGCCCGCTCCACCGCCGCTGTGCTGTCTGTGAGGCCGACGACCCGGTACCCCTGCCTGCTCAGGTAACGGCGGAAGAGAGTAATGACACCCGCGTCGTCGTCCACGCAGAGCACGAGTCCCCGATCGAGTTCCGGCTCTGGCTGCTCCAACCCCTCCCCCGGTTCCTCCTCTTGTTGTAGAGGAGGGGTTTGCTCGATGGGTAACGTGAAATAGAAAATAGAACCCCCTCCGAGAGTGCTCTCCACCCAGATGCGGCCACCGTGCATTTCCACGAACTGCTTGCTGATAGAAAGGCCCAGCCCCGTGCCTCCGGCGCGGCGCGTGGAGGAGGAATCAACCTGAGTGAAGGGCTCGAAAATCTTCTCTATCTGCTCCAGCGGGATACCGACGCCGCTGTCGGCGACGGAGATCAGGACCTCGTTCGGCCTGGCCTCCGCCGCCAGGTGGATGAAACCCTGCTCGGTGAACTTGGCGGCGTTGGAGACCAGATTGAGACACACCTGGCGGATGCGGCGTGCGTCCCCGCGTACCACCGGCAGCCCCGGCGCGATGGACTGCTGCAACGCGATGGGCTTGTCCTTGACCAATGCGATTGCAGTGGACATCACACCCTTGATGATCTCATGCAGGTCCACGCTCTCGAAGGTCAGTTCCATCTTGCCAGCCTCTATCTTCGATACATCCAGGACGTCGTTGATCAGGCCCAACAGATGCTGCCCACTCTCGTAGATCGCCTGCAGATCGGTGCGCTGCAAATCGTTGAGCGGGCCGTCAATGCCCTTGAGAATGACCCGGGAGAAGCCGATGATGGAGTTGAGGGGGGTGCGCAGTTCGTGGGACATGTTGGCCAGGAACTGGGACTTGAGGCGATCCAGTTCCTTCAGGCGCTCGGCGGTCTGCTCGATCTCGCCGAAGAGGCGGGCATTTTCGATAGCGTTGGCCAGTTGGTCGGCCATGGTCTGCAACACAGCCACGTCCTCGTCTGTAAAAGCGGCCGCCTCCGTGCTTTGCACGTCGAGCGCACCGATGACCTCACCGTGCACCCGCAGCGGCAGCGTCATTTCCGAGCGCGTCTCGGGCAGGTCGGGATTAACGAAGTGCACTGCGTCCTTGCCCACGTCCAGCGCGATGCGCGGCTTGCCGGTATCGGTGACGTAGCCCACCATACCCACTTTGCCCACTTCCAGTTTGTGACCACGGGCCAGCATGCGCCTGCCTCCTTCAGAGGAAGCAGCGCGGAAGACAGCATACTCCCGTTTGTCATCCACGAGAAAGACGCCAGCGTGGTAGAAGCCGAACTGCTCGGAGATAAGTTGCACCGTCTCGTGGAGAAGTTGGTCTACGTCGAGGATGGAAGTAGCATCGCGGGCGACTTCGGAGGCGGCGGCCAACTGGGTCGCCCTCCGTTCCGTCTCCTCCAACAGCCGGATCCGCTCCAGCGCTATGGCAGCCTGCCCAGCCAGAGCGCGATAGAGGCGCACCTCCCGCTCGCCGAAGTCGTAAGGCCCCTCCAGTGACTCTACCAGCAGCCAGCCCAGATGACGCCCGCCAGCGAGAAGGGGAATGATGGCGGCCGCTTTGATGTCCAGCACATTCAGGAAGGCGTGACGAGAAACCTCGTCCACCTCCGGCGAAGTGGCCACATCCGAGATGACCACGGGCTCAGTGGCCATGCCGGCGATAAGAGGAATCTGGGAGACGGCCCAACGGTTGCCGAGCATGGCCGGACGGTCGCCTCCCGGTTCCCAGGCGGCCTTGACCTCCACGACAGGTTCGTCGGGCGGACTGGTGGGATCTATGAGAGCCAGTATGCAACGCCCCGCCTCCGGCGCGACCACGTGACCGGTGAAGGCACGCAGCACGTCGTCGGATGTGCGAGCGACGACGATGTCCCGGCTGGCGCGGTAGAGTGCATCCGTCTCCGCCAGGGTGGCCTGCACCTGCTCGAACAGTCTGGCATTCTGGACCACTGTGGAAACCTGAGCCACAATCGTCTCCGCCAGGCGCATCTCATCAGATGTGAAGGTACGGTCTGCCTCCAGAATATCCAGGCCAAACGTGCCGATCACCTCATCCCCGGCAACCAACGGCAGGATTATCAATGTCTGCGTCCCCCTCCAGCGCATCACATCGTGAATCGAGGCGGTGAGAGGACTGTTTTGGGCATCCAGGATGACCAAGGGGCGTCGCGTGGCGATCACCTGTTGTGAGGAGGGGTTGCCTTCCAAGGGTAAGACGACACCCACAGCGCTGAGGTCATCCGCCACACTTGAACGGTCGGCCACGACAGTCAGGGCAGTGCGTTCTTCGTTGAGCAGGGCAATGCCCACGTGACCCAGCGAGAACGCATCAATCAGTTCGGCTGCTACGGCACCCAGAGTCTCGCGCAGGTCGGGGAAGGAGACCGCCGCCGAGACGACACGGTTAATCAGCGCCAGTTCTTGCGTACGGTGCTGGGTTTCACGGAACAGGCGGGCATTCTCCAGCGCCAGCGATACCTGGCTGCTCACAGCCTCGACGAGGGCAACCTCGTCGGGTGACCACTCTCGTGCCTCACCCATCTCCTGGACGCCGAGGACGCCAATGGTCTGGCCGCGCAGTTTGAGCGGCGTCGCCAGCGCGGCCCCCGCCGCCTCTGGCTCGACCAGTGCGACCGGTTCCCCACGCCGCAGGGCCAGGTCAAGCGCCGGTACCGCCAATTGTCCCACTGGCGCGACGTCAACGCGGTCGTACACGTAGCCCAGCGGACGCTCCGGCTGCGCCAGTCGAGCCCAGGCAGTGGCACTGTACTCGCCGTAGAGGAGGCTGAGTTCGCGCACCCGATCCTGCGTCTCCCGGAAGAGACGGGCGTTTTCGATGGCCACGGCTAACTGGTCGGCCATTGTCTGCAACACAGCCACGTCCTCATCGCTGAAGGCAGCCGCCTCGGTAGATTGCACGTCCAGAACACCGATGACCTCACCGCGCACGCGTAGCGGCAACGCCATCTCCGAGCGCGTCTGGGGCAGGTCAGGATTGTCGAAGAATACGGCATCCTCCCCCACATCGAGGGCGACGCGCGGATGACCACTGCCAGCGACGTAGCCCACGATGCCGACCTTGCCCACCGCCAGTTTGTGGCCTCGTTCCAACATCCGGCGACCACCCTCGCTGGAAGCAGCGCGCAGGATGGCGTATTGCCGGGCGTCGTCCAGCAGAAAGACACCGGCGTGGTAGAAGCCGAATCTCTCGGAAATGAGGTGCATGGTCTCATCAAGTAGTTCATCCACGTCGTGGATGGCGGTGGCATCGCGGGCCACCTCAGCCGCGGCCTGCATTTGGATGGCGCGGCGCTCCAGATCGCGGGTGCGGTCGGCCACACGTTGCTCCAGGTCTTCCATCAACTCGCGTAACTGCACGGCCATGCCGGAGAAGGCATGGGAAAGAACACCAACCTCGTCATTGCCTGCCCGTGGGAGCGGGGCATCCCACTGACCAGCCCCAATCTGTTCTGCCGCTATTGCCAGTCTTTGTATTGGGTCAGCCAGACGCTTGGTCAACAACAGGCCAATCACCACCACTGCAACTAGAATACCTCCGCCAACGGGCAGGATGCGTGCCAGCACCAGTGACCTGGCCGAAGTCTTCAACTCTTCTCGCAAAGTGACCATAGTCTGGAGCACTGTCTCTGTCTCAACCACATTGGCCAGGCTCCATCCTATACTCTCCAGAGGGGCATAGGCAATAAGCAATTCCCTTCCGCCTACCTCCAGGGTGTCAAAGCCAGTCGAGCCGGACATCATTCTGGCCAGTACAGGAGCGAACTCTGTTGTGACCTCACTCAGGTCGGCCCCAACCTCGTCGGGCTCAGCGGGACGATCCAGGATATCAGAATAACCCTGTTCCGGCAGAGCAATAGCACGTCCCGTCTCATCAACGAGAAAAGAGTAACCACTGCCAAGCAACCGAGCCTCTTCGACGTTGGCGCTGATGTCCTTCAGAGTGGCGTCAATACCGACGACCCCCACGAATTCGCCCCGGCCGGTGTAGACGGGGGCGGCTGCCGTTACCATCAAGCCTTGGCCAGTCGCGTCAACATAGACAGGCGACCACACCACCGCCCGCCCTGGGTTGTTCTCCGGGATAGCGCTGACGTACCAGGGACGCTGGGTGACCTGAAAGTCTGGTGGAACGAGAGTCCCTATGTTGATATTCGGGTAGTATCGAAGTACATCTTCTTCCGTCCCCAGATATATGGCCACCGTGTTGGGATCACCTTCGTAGGTCGGGGCCAAAATGAAGTCCAAATATGCACCCAACTCCAGGACCGTCAGCAACTCATCGTCTATGTCCACAAAGTTGGGAACGAAGGCATCGCTTACATCGGTCTCATCATTCATATACTGTCCGTCGGGCCCGACGAACATGTGATCCTCAACCTGCCAATAGGCTCCACTGGTGAAGGCATCTGGCCTCTCGAAGACGCCCACGGCGTACCGGGCCACATTCGCAGCATCGTGCTGCACCCTCCTCAATATAAGATCATTCCTCTGAGCGTCACCAACTGTCACCTGGCGCAGATACTCCTCCGCCTGAGCGCGCAACGCCTCGGCGCCGATCTGTTGCGCGTTCTCTCCCACACTCTGGACCGAGTTAATACCCAGGTAGCCAACGGTCAGCACCGCGATCGTGGTCAAAACCAACAGTAACACCAGCAACCGGGCCCGCATACTCTGTCTGACTCGCAGTTGGTGCCAGCGAACATTCGGAGATGGCATTACTTGTCTCCCCTTTCTTCTCATTGCTCCTCGTTGCCCAACTGTTCGTCTGCTGGCGTCGCTGGCTGCGCCTGCGCGCCCGTGCTCAACTGTACGAACGCCCGGTCGGCGCCCAGGGCCGCGCCCAGTTCTCGCACAGCCGTCTGCAAGATAGTGTCCACATCCATCGAGGCGCGCACTTTGGCGCTGATCTCGGCGGCGAGCCGTTCGCGGGCAGCACGGCTCTGCGTCTCTTGGTACAGCCGGGCACTTTCCAGCGCCAGACCCAACTGGTCGGACACTCTCTCCATCCAGGCTATCTCCTCCGGCCTCCATCCGCCGGCTCCCCCGGGCTTGCTGGTGTCCAGCACACCGATAACCTTCCCGCGCACGCTAATGGGGATGGCCAGCGTGGCCTTGCTTCCTTCATCTTCGCCGCCTACGGCCACGACACACCCCTCCCGCAACGCCTGCCGCACCTCCGGTGGCCGGTCTGCTGTAATGGGGGAGACGTTCACCCGGTCGTAGGTGTAGCCATGAATACGCCCGGCGCGGGCCAGCGTCCCCCACGCATCCCGGCTGAAATCGCGGTACAGCGCCTTGACCTCGCGCAGGCTGGCCTGTGTCTGCTCGAAGAGGCGGGCGTTCTCAATGGCTACGGCCAACTGGTCGGCCATCGTGCCCAGCGTGGCCACGTCCTCGCTGCTGAAAGCGCCTGGCTCAGTGGACTGCACGTCGAGGACGCCGATGACATTTCCGCGCACGCCCAATGGCAGCGCCATCTCGGAGCGGGTCATGGGCAGGTCGGGATTGTCGAAGAAGACGGCATCCTCGCCGACATCGGAGGCAATGCGGGGTGATCCCGTGCCGGCGACGTAGCCGACGATGCCCACCTTGCCGACCGCCAGTTTATGACCGCGGGCCAGCATACGCTCGCCGCCTTCCGAAGAAACGGCACGCAGGATGGCGTACTCCCGTCTGTCGTCCACGAGGAAAACCCCGGCATGGTAGAAGCCAAATCTATCGGAGATGAGGTGGGCCGTCTCGTCGAGTAACTGATTCACATCACGAATGGCCGTGGCATCGCGGGCCACCTCGGCAGCGGCCTCCAGTTGCATTGCCCGGCGTGTCAACTCCTGCGTGCGCTCGGTGACACGCCGCTCCAACCCTGCGCGGTGGGCCTCCAGTGCCGCACTCAGTTCCCGCTCCTGGTGTAGGGTTCTGCTCATCTCGCGGCTGGAGAGCCAGTTGAAGATCACCAGAACGACCAGCCCCAACCCCAGCCCTGCTGCATCCGCAATAACCGTGGCTTCCGGCGGAAGCGCGCCGGGCAATCCACCCGTCGCCTGAGACATGCCGACGGCCACGTAGGCGACTATGCTGAGCAGTGCAAAGAGCAGAGCAGCCCTAACGCCGATCAGAATACCGGCCGCCATCGTAGCCATAGCATAACCGACGAGGACCGCGTGGCCAACGCCAAGCTGGTAACTTGCCCCAGTCATCACCAAGAAGAGGACAATGACAGGCACGTAGGCCGCCAGACGCACTCGCCCACGCCGACTCAGCCAGTAGGCCAGCAGGTAGAACGGCTGCACGCCAAATCCAGCCAGCACCCCGGTGATGGGAACCCTGCCCAGAGCCCACATAATAGCCATCACCAGCCCGAAGAGGAAGCCCGGACCGGCCAGTCCCAATAGCACCAGGTTAAACAGATACTGCCGCCGCGCCAACTCAGGGTCTCCCGCAGAAGGCGCTAACCAGGAGGAAATCTGTTCCCTCATCAATCTTTCCTCGATTCTCAATAGAAGTGAGAGGCGTCTCCAGAGACCAAAATCGGGCTCAAGGAAGCCTCCCCACAACCAAATCTATTACCTCTTGTCACCGGTGATGACTACTGTTTTCCCGCCCACTATTCCCCCTTCCATCCACTGCGAGTACTCGTGGCAGGTTTGCCTCGCTATGACTCTTCCACAGATGTTCACTGAAGCCTGCGGCCTCAACGCGTTCTCACTTTCAGGCGGCCTCTTCTTCCGGTGCCAGTCTCTTCTTCCGGTGCCAGATAGACGGACACCCTATCCACTCCTATGGCCTGGCCCAGTCCCCGCACCACAGTCTGCAAGATGGTGTCCACATCCATCGAGGCGCGGATACTGGCCGTGATTTCACCGAGAAGGTGTTCCTCGTGGGCGCGCTGCTGCGCGTCCTCCAACAACCGGATGTTCTCCGCCGCCAGCGCCAGCCGGTCAGCGACCATCCTTACCATGGCTATCTCCTCCGGCTGCCACGCGCCAGCCCCAGCCGGGCGGTGGAAACCGAGCACGCCGATGGGCAAGCCACGCAGGCTGACCGGCACTGCCAACGACTGGATGGCACCTTCACCGTCATCATCCCCCATGAAGACAACCGCTTCGCCCGATGTGCGTGCCTGCTCGCGGGCCACCTGCCACATCTGGGGCGGGCATGTCACTGTTCCATGAGAGTAATGAATAGCCTCCGGCTTGGCCTGCACGTACCCCCGCCAGGCCTCGGCCGCGTACTGGCGATAGAGCGCGTTCAACTCCTGCAAACTGGCCTGAGCCTCGCCGAAGAGACGGGCGTTCTCAATCGCGATGGCGATCTGGTCGGCCATCGTCTGCAGGATAGCAATGTCCTCGTCGCTGAAGGCAGCGCGCTCTCCAGACTGCACCTCCAACGCGCCGATGACCTGGTCGCGCACCTGGAGCGGGAGCACCAGTCCACCGGGGCCGGGTCGCGTTTCTTCCGCAGATGTCTGCGCAGATGTCTGGATGATGCGCGCCGCGCCGCTACGAATCGCCTGTATCACGGTCTCCAGTTGTACAGGGCGTGCGCCGGCCTCCGGCGTGGCTCCTTCGACTGCGCTCAGGACGGGCCCAGCGACGGCGCGTAGGCTGATCTCACCGCCGGGCTTATCGGTCAGATAGACGACCACTGTGTCGAAGCCGAACTGTTCCTTGATTGACCGGGTCGTGCGTTGCAGCATTTCCTCCTGCTCAAACAGCGCCGTCGTGTCATGGGAAACACGCACGATGGCTTCGAACTGGCGAGCGCGCCGGTCCAGTTCATCTGCCCGTTCCTGCAGGAGAACGTGGGCCTTGTCTAGTTCAGTCGCCTTTTTCCTGGACGTCTGCATGGCGCGGGTCTGAGAGCGGCTGAAGAGCCACTGCAACACCACGACCACCGCCAGAAGCATAGCAAAAGTGGCTCCCTCGTACAGCCAGTCTGCGAGAGCGAGGGGATTGTTTATGTGTATGAGCCAGGCCTCCATCCATCCCAGGTGGGCAGTGACGGCAAAGGCAGCAAAGGTGAGCAAACTCAGGATAGCCGCAACGATGGCAGGGCGCACGCCTACCAGAATGGCGGCCAGGACAGGCAGTGCCAACATATACACCGAGCCGCTGCCTGCCAGCCCCCCTCGGGCAAAGGCCAGCGCCCCCACGACATACCCCACGACCAGCACACCCCACGCCCGCAGGCGGGGATCAAGACGGCGAAGCAGTGTTAGTGCGACCAGGAACAGGTAGACAGCCGAGAAGACTAACGTTGACAGCCAATACTCCTGGTTCCTGGTTGCCTGGACGATAGTGAGCATAATGGCCGGTGCAGCGGCAATGGACACCACGGCCAGCAGGACGTTTAGCGCGCGGGTGCGCCAGGCCCGCAGTTCGGAGGCTATCTCAAGCGTCACGTCGGTGGGTGCATCCTTCTGCGTTATACCCTGCATCACGTTTCCTCCAGCAGACCCAGCTCAACGACCGCGCCGCTGGCTCCCAGAACTGCACTCAATTCCTTCATCGTCGTGCGCAAGGCGGTCTCGAGATCAAATGAAGCACTGACCTTATCGGCGATTTCACGCATTGTGAACTCACGCTGGGCCTGTATCTCGGCCTTCTCCAGTAGTCGAGCACGCTCCAGTGCCACCGCTGCCTGATCGCTCAGCATCTCGTATAGCCGCAGTGCACTTTCGGAGAAGGGGCCGGGCGTGGTGCGTAGCACCACTACCTGGCCGATCACCCTCTCCCTGGTATGCAGCGGGATATTGGCCAGCGCCCTCGCATCCGTCGCTTCAAAAACCTGCCGTGCGCTCTGGGGCAGACGCTCGTCCCGTTCCACATCGGCCACCGTCCACAAAGTGCTCACCATCTCGAAGGGGAAGGGACTCTCCGCAATCGGAAGTCGCATGCCGGGCCGGAACTCAGGTTCCCGGTCACGCCGCCACACCCCCAGGTACAAGAGGGCTTCAGGTTCTCCAGCAGGTGAGAATTCAAACTCCACCACGACGCACCCATCGGCCCCCGTCTCGGCCACGGAATACATGATGGCTCCCGTTACCTCATCAGTCGTAGTCGCCCGGGTCAGGCGACGGCTGGCGCGATAGACGGGACTGGTCGCCTCTAGCAGCAACGCTTCGTCGGAAAGCTTGTGGGCATTGTCAATCGCCACCGCGATCTGGTCGGCCATGATGCGCAGCGTGCGCACATCGTCCTCGTCGAAGGCGGATTCCTCGGTGGACTGAGCGTCCAGCACCCCCAGGAGCCGCCCACCCACTATCAGTGGCTGCGTCATCTCAGAACGAGTGTAGGGAAGGAGTGGGTTGACGAAGTGGACCGCGTCCTCCCCCACGTCCAGGGCGATGCGGGGCTGGTGACGGGCTGCTGTCCAGCCGACCATCGAGTGGTCGCCTACCGCCAGCCGGTGTCCTTGGGCCTTCATCTGCTGCCCGACCTCACCGGTCGCCTCTTGCAACACTGCCCACTCACCTGTTTCATCTATCAGGAATACGCCAGCGTGGTAGAAGCCGAAGCGATCGCGGATCAAATCCACCGTCTTGCGCAGCAACCGGTCCACGTCGAAGATAGAAGTGATGGCCCGACCGACCTCGGCGCTGGCCTCCAATTGCATAGCCCGCCGCCGGAGAGCGTAATTGGCTTCCTGGAGTGCCTTGGTGCGCTCGACCACCCGTTCCTCCGACCTGGCCCGCTGGGCCCCCAGTTCCTGGGCCAGTTCGCGGCTCCGGACCAGGGCGTGGGCCAGGCGGGGAACCAGGTAGTTTTGAGAAATCACCAGCACAGTGCACAGCATAAGGAAAACAATGGTGCCACTCAACCACGAAATCGGGTCAGCGGAGTAGGCCTGTGCCTCTTCGGGGATGGCGAGACGACCGGTGGAAAAAGCCCAACCGAAGGCCACCAGGGTCAGGACGGCGAGAGTCACGGCAAAAACACCCTCCCGCTGCCCAAAGAAGAGGACGGCCAGGAGAGGGAGGGTCAATAGGAAGACCCGGCCATCCCCGCTCAACCCGTCCTCAAACAGACCGAGTATGCCCAGGCAGTAGATCAGGCCCAGGATGGTGCCAGCCTGGAGAGCGTAGGGGGTCCGCCGCCAGAATGTGATCAGGAGGAGGATGGCATAGGCCCCCAGATAGAAAGGCAGCAACCACGTATACTGCATCGCAAAAGAGCCGGCCACAAGCGCTATGGCCCCGACGATGACCGCGGCACGAAGCATCCCTCGGATTAGCCCCTGTCGCCAGATCCGCATATCCTCCGGCTGAGGAATATCTTTCTCAACCGCCGTTTCCTTTCCGCCTATGCCCTCCTCCCACTCATCCGGCACGGCTGTGCCCCGAGATGAGGAACCTGCAAGGGCTCCAGCGGGCGACAGTGGTTCGGCCCCCGGTTCATGCGGCGAAGGGGGTGGAAGCAATGATTCGGCCTCACCCTCCGGCACTGGCGCTAAGAAATCAGAAAACAAGTCTTCCAGAGAAAATCTCAGACGGTCATCACTCATAGTGTCTTACTCCCATCTTCTACGCCTCCGCGTCCCGCCTCCGCGTCCCAGATGAGGTTCAAGGGGTAGATGGCGACGCGATCGGCCCCTTCGACAGGCTCCCCTCGACTACGCTCGGGGCAGGCAGGGCAGGCTCCTTAGCAGGCGGCAGGTGGGCGATCAGTTCCTGTGCTAAAGCGCGGTACTGGCGGGCAGCCCGCGTGCGGGGCGCGTACCGGGTGATCGGTAGCCCAAAGGCCGGGCTTTCCCGCAGCCGGGTGTCCACCTGGATGATGGTCTGGAACAGTGCGTTGGGGAAACGGGCCCGCATCTGCTCCAGGGTCAGCCGGTGGACCTTGTTACGCATGTCAAACATACTCACCAGCAGCCGATAACTAAGCTGCGGGTTGGTCTTGCGCCGCACCAGCCTCACCAGTCCCAACAACTGGTGGAGCGAGCGCACGGCGTAATACTCACACTGGAAAGGGACAAGAAGCAGGTCAGCCGCTGTCAGGGCATTGAGCGTCAGTGTCCCGAAGGCCGGCGGGCAGTCCATCAGGATGACGTCATAGAGCTGTTGGCACGCGCCGTCCAGGTTCTGTTTCAGCCGGTACTCGTATCCCGGGCGCTTGTACAGCACCTTGTCCAGGACGGCGAGTTCACGGTTGGCCGGTGCCAGGTCGAGCCTCTCCACGGCAGTTTCCCGGCTGATAGCCACCAGAGAACTCTGACCCAGCAGCGCGTCGGCCACCGTGCGGCGCACCGTCTCTGGTTTGATATCCAACGATGCGGTCAGATGAGCCTGGGGGTCCAGGTCCACCAGCAACACCAGCCGGCCCTGCTCTGCCAGGCTGCCCCCCAACGAAAGGCAGGTGGTGGTCTTGGCCACCCCTCCCTTGTTATTGGCTACTGCGATTACCATAGTCATAAAGACACTCCATCAGTTCAGATCTCACCTGGTGTTTCCTGCTTCTCCGACCGGGGCCGCAGCGGCAGGCTGAATGTGAAGGTCGAGCCCTTCCCCACCTCGTTCTCCACCCAGATGGCCCCCCCATGCATTTCTACGAATTCTTTGCTCAACGCCAGCCCGATTCCAGCCGGACCATTCCCCCTCTGCTCGAAGCGCTCGAAGATGCGCTCCTGATCTTGCGATGCGATGCCCACTCCCGTGTCACTCACACTGACCAACACCTCGTCGCCGTCGCGCCAGGCATGCACGGCGATATATCCCCGCTCGGTGGACCGGGCAGCGTTGGTCAACAGACGTAGTAACATCTGGCGGATGCGTGCCGCGTCGGCCTGCACTCTCGGCAAGTCTGGGACAATCTCCTGGCGCAACTCGATCTCCTTGTCGCGTACCAGCGCACTGGCAGTGACCATCACGCTGTTGATGACCTCCGCCAGGTCCAGTTCCTGGAGTTGCAGTTCCATCAGCCCGGCCTCGATCTGTGAAATGTCCAGCAGGTCATTGATCAGGCCCAGGAGGTGCTGACTATTAGCATAGACGATCTGGAGATCCTGTCGCTGCTGATCGCTTATGGGGCCATCCAGTCCCTTGAGTATCAGCCGGGAGAAGCCTATGATGTTCATCAGCGGCTCACGCAGTTCGTGGCTCATGTGGGCCAGGAAGCGAGACTTAAACTCATCCAGTTCACGCAGGCGACGGGCCGTCTCCTTCTCCTTTTCGTAGGCCCGGGCATTCTCCAGCGCGATAGTGGTCTGGTTGGCAACGTTCTGCAAAACGGAGATGCTGTCCGCGTCAAAGTCCTCCTCCTCAGTGCTCAGGACGTCTAGCACGCCGATGATCTGATCACCCAGTCTGAGCGGCAACGATGCCTCCGCGCGGATGCAGGGAGAGGGAAACACCTCTCGTGCGCGCTCTGCACCCCACTCGATGATACATGGCTCTCCTGTCAGCGAGGCTTGCCCAACCGCGCTCCCATCACCGACCTGCACAGGCCGTGCCTTGACGGCCGCCACCCCATCCCTGCCGCCCGCTGCTGCGCTTAGTATAGCCCTTTTCCCACTTTCGTCCAATAGGTAAATGCCAACGTAGGAGTAGACAAAACGGTCGTGCACCAACCGCACCACGTCCCGCAATAACTGATCCGGTTCCAGGATTGACGTGGCTGCCTGGCGGACCTCAACGGTGGCGGCAAGTTGGATGGCCCTCCGCTGGATCTGGTAGTTGGCGTTTTGCAAAAGGGCCGTGCTTTGGGCGACCTTCTCCTCCAGATCATCGTACAGGGTCTTCAGTTCCGCCGCCATGCGGTTGAACACGTAAGCCAGGATGCCAATCTCAT
>JAUWOI010000241.1 GCA_030612185.1 Anaerolineae bacterium | reverse complement strand
ATTGCGGTGGCCCTACTCATGATCGGCGGTGAATTCGATCTCTCCACCGGTGTCATGACGGGTACGGCGGGACTGGTCGCGGGTCTGCTGTCCACCCGGCTGGGCTGGAACCTGTGGCCCGCCATGTTCGTGGCCCTTCTCTTTGCGCTGGGCGTGGGGTACATCAATGGCCTGATGCGGGTCAAGACGGGACTGCCCAGTTTTATCGTCACTCTGGCGACCTTCTTTGTTTTGAGAGGGGCCAATGTGGGCGTCACCCGTCTGGTGACCGAGCAGGTTTACGTGGGTGGCATTGATAAAGCGGCGGGCTTTGCGTCGGCGCGTGCCTTTTTCAGCACCGGCATCACGCTGTTCGGCGTCGAGTGGAGGAGTTCGATTATCTGGTGGATTGTGCTCATAATCATCGCCAGTTGGATTTTGCTGCGGACCAAGTACGGGAGTTGGATCTTCGCCACCGGCGGCGATGCGGAAGCCTCCCGTAAAGTGGGTGTGCCCGCCGCGCGGGTCAAGATAGCCCTGTTTATGACGACGGCAGCCGCGGCCTGGCTGGTGGGCATGATGAATATCGTGCGGCTGCGATCGGCTGTCGCCAGCCAGGGCATCGGCCAGGAGTTCATCTACATCATCGCGGCGACCATTGGCGGCTGCTTGCTGACCGGTGGCTATGGATCGGTGGTCGGCGCCGCGATCGGTGCGGTTATCTTTGGCATGGCGCAGGTCGGGATCGTGTTCGCCGGCTGGGATACCGACTGGTTCTATTCGTTCCTGGGCATCATGCTCCTCGCCGCTGTGCTGGTCAACAACTATACCCGCAAGCGAGCGGCGGAGATGAGCGTCGCCGCGGCCAAGTCCCGGACGGAAGGAGAGTGAAATGATGGCGGAACCGATTCTGGAAGTCCGAAATGTGACCAAGATGTTCGGTAGCGTCATTGCGCTGAGCGACGTGTCGGCCCGCGTCTACCCGGGCGAGGTCACCTGCCTCCTGGGAGACAACGGCGCTGGGAAGTCCACCCTGATCAAGATCCTGTGCGGCTTTCACCAGCCCACTGAGGGTGACTACTACTTTGAAGGCCAAAAGGTGGTTTTCAACTCCCCTCGTGAGGCCCTGGCGCTGGGGATCGCGACGGTGTACCAGGACCTGTCCCTGATACCGCTGATGCCCATCTGGCGCAACTTTTTCCTCGGGTCTGAACCGGAGAAGAGATTCGGCCCGTTCAAAGCCTACGACATCGAATTTGCCAAGCGCACGGTGCGCGAGGAACTGGCCAAGATGGGCATTGACATCCGCGATCCTGAGCAGCAGGTGGGAACAATGGCCGGCGGCGAGCGGCAGTCCATCGCCATCAGCCGGGCCGTCTACTTTGGGGCCAAGGTACTGATCCTCGACGAGCCGACGGCCGCCCTCGGCGTCAAGCAGGCTGGTATCGTGCTCCACTACATCGTGCGGGCCAAGCGGCGGGGGCTGGGCGTCATCTTTATCACCCACAACCCGAACCACGCCTATCCGGTGGGGGAGCGCTTTATCATCCTGCGACGGGGTCGGGTGTTGGGCGATTACCGGAAAGATGAGATCAGCCAGGACCAGCTCGTGAACCTCATGGCAGGCGGAGAGGACCTCACAAAGCTCCAGCAGGAACTTGCGCGACTCTTGGAGGAGCCGGTCGAGGCCGCGTGAGCGCAGATGGCCGCCACTTTTGACCGCCCGAACGCGGTGTGAATGGGTTTGAGTATCCTTGCGAGGGTTGAGCACTATCCCAGCCTTCGTAAGGATGCCGCCCCAACGGACAACTACGACCGTACAGGCTTGTGGAGAAACAATGAGCCGGCGCACAGGCAGATCTGATGCCCTTTACCACGCAGGACACTGCCGGAGCGTGGACGGAGGTGCTTTGATCGTGATCGCCATCGTAGTCCTCGTGAGTGGGACGACATCGAGCGGCTGCACCTCCGACGTCTCAGTCTCCAAACAACGTCCCCGTCTCATCGTGGATGACTCGGTGGCCGCTGATTTCCAGGCCCTGGCGGTGGAGACCTGGGACGGGTTTCTCACCGTGTTCCAGGCCAGAACCGGCTGTTTCGGCGACGTGCGCCTGCATGCCACGCGCACCCTTGACAGCCGGGCAGCCTACGATCCGGACAGCGGCACGGTCACCGTCCGGGTTCCAGGGACCCCGGCCATGCTCAAGAGCGCGCTGGTCCACGAGTGGGCCCATCACATTGAATTTCAGTGCGAGGCGCACAAGGATCTCAGGCCCGCGTTCCTTGCAGCCCAGGGTCTGCCTCCGGACATGGTGTGGCGGCCTGACATCGCGGCTGCGAACATACCGGCCAGCATCTGGGCAGACAGCCCTTCCGAACAATACGCGGAAGCGACCATCGTTCTTGTACTTGGCAGGCGACAGATACCCACCAAGGTACGTATCAAGGAAGAGGCGGTTCGCGCCATCGCAGAATGGGCAGCCGCCGATTAGAGATTAGAAATTAGAGATTGGAAAGTGGTCAGTTCGATCAGTAGGAGAGGAGTGTTATGTTCAAGAAAATACTTGTCGCGGTTGATGGTTCACGACATTCGAAGCGTGCTGTTGAAGCCGCAATAGACTTGACGAAGCGTTACCAGGCTTCCGTCACCCTGTTGCACGTGATTCGCGATATGCCGCTTCCCAAAGAGATTCTGGAAATGATTGCCGCAGGAGAGGTGACAGAATCGCGAAGGGAAATCCTGGAAAATTCTGCCGAGATCATTTTGGGTAATGCCCAGGAGAAATTCCAGGAGGTGGGCCTTTCAGATGTGAGAACTGAGTATGTCATTGGAGACCCGGCCTTCAAGATCGCCGATTATGCCGCCAAGAACGGCGTTGACCTGATTGTGATCGGACATCGGGGTCTGGGTACTCGTGGCGAGATGTTGGGGAGTATGGCAAGAAAACTCCTCAACATGACCCAGGTTTCGTGTCTCGTCATTAGATGATCTATGCAGATGGCTGGTGGCAACACTTTACCGCCAGTCACTGTGCTTCTGAAGGCAGATAGAATACGTGAATTCGCGTGATAGAACCTGGAAGGCGCTGAGCCATCAGGAAGCGGACCGAGTCCCGTTCGATCTGGGGGGCACGGGACTGAGCACTATCCACATCACCGCCTATCAGAGTTTGCGCCGACATTTGGAGTTGCCTACAACCGAAGCGCGTATCGCGTATATGGCCGAGCAACTGGCCGTGGTTGATGAGGACGTAGCCGAGCAGTTGCAGACCGATGTCAGACCGGTGGTACCAGGTGCTTCGTCCGAGTTCCAATATACCTTTCGAGATGAAGGTGCTTATGAGGCTTACACCGACGAATGGGGCATCGGTTGGCGCAAGCCCAGGAATGGTGGCTTCTACTACGACATGTACCAGCACCCACTGGCAGCCGCCGACTCGTTGGACGAGTTGAAAGCGTATCCCTTCCCTGACCCATTGGATGAGCAGCGATTCGCCACGCTACGGTCCCAGGCAGAGGCGGTAGTCGCACAAGGAAAAGCAGTCGTCCTGGCGGGGCCTTCGGCCGGAATCGCAGAGGTCTATTCCTGGCTACGGGGCTACGAGCAGTATTACATAGACCTGGCAGTCAACAAAAGCCTTGTTGCCTATATGCTGGACAGGTTGGTGGACTTTAAGTGCGCTTTCTGGGAACGCGCTCTTCAGGAAGTGGGAGACCTGGTGGACGTCGTGATTGAAGCAGATGACCTGGCAGGCCAACGCTCGCTCCTCATGTCCCCAAACACCTATCGCAGCCTGATCAAACCACGCCATCGCCGCCTCTTCTCGTTCATCAAGGAGCAAGCCCCGGTCAAGTTGTTCTTCCACTCCTGCGGTGCGGTGCGCCCCCTGATACCGGATTTCATTGACGCCGGGATTGACATTCTCAACCCGGTGCAAGTAAGCGCTGCGGGGATGGACTTGCAAGAGTTAAAGCAGGAATTCGGGCAGGATCTGGTCTTTTGGGGCGGCGGTGTTGATACGCAGGGTGTTCTGAATGCAGGCACCCCAGAGGAAGTCAAGCAGGACGTGAGACGAAACGTCGAAGCACTGGCCCCCGGCGGTGGTTTTGTCTTTGCCGCAGTACACGACATCCAGGCGGATGTTCCCCCGGAGAACATCATGGCCATGTGGGAAGCCTGGAAAGCGTACGGTGGCTACTAGCGTTTCGCCGTCGAATCTGGAGCAAATCTGAGGATGTTGAAAGAGAGCAACTATGGCTGAGATACGCCTAGCCGTGATCGGTGTAGGGCGCATGGGGTTGACCCACGCGGAGAACCTGGCCCACCGCGTGCGGGGCGCGCGGCTGGTGGCCGTCACGACGTCCAGAGCGGAACGGGCAGCCGAGGCGCGCCGGCGCTGCGGCGACATGCCGGTCTACCCAACGCTCGAAGCGTTGTTGGCAATCGGGCGACTGGACGGGGTGGTCATCGCCAGCAGCACGTCGGCGCACGCCGATAACGTCGAGATGTGTGCGGCGGCCGGGCTGCACGTCTTTTGCGAAAAACCCCTGGCCCTGACCCTGACCGACTGCGACCGGGCTATCGCAGCGGCGGAGAGGGCCGGCGTGACACTGATGATGGGCCACGTGCGCCAGTTCGACGCGGGGCACGTCGAGGCCAGGCGGTTGATCGAGACGGGGGCCATCGGACAGCCCGTCGTATTTCGGGCCATCAGCGGGGACGTGGACCCGCCCCCGGCCAGTTTCGCCGACCCCGCCGTGAGCGGCGGCCTGATCCTGGACGCCTGTTACCACGACCTCTACCTGGCCCGCTGGCTGATGGCCGACGAGATCGTCCGCGTCTACGCTGAGGGAGGGGCCCTGGTGGACGAAGGGGTGCGCTCGGTGGGTGACGTGGACAACGCGGTGGTCAGCCTCCGTTTTGCCGGCGGTGCATTGGGCACGCTGACCGTCAGCCGCACCACGCGCTACGGCCACGACCTGCGGGTGGAGGTCATCGGCGACGAGGGCGCGGTGCAGATCGGCCGCTTTCGCCAGACGCCGGTGCGGTTGCTGGACCGCCGGGGCGTCCACCACGACATGGCTCGCACCACCCCTGAACGTCTGGGGGAGGCTTTTGTGACTGAGTTGCAGGCTTTCGTGGATTGCGTCGTTCACGATGCCGCGCCGCCCGTCACCGGTCACGACAGCCGGGCGACGGTTGCGGTAGGCATCGCGGCCACGGGGTCTATGCACGATGGAAAGCCCATCGCAGTCTAATATCGAGTTATGCAGACTTGATGAGTAGATTGGACTGATGCGTGAACATGCCAAGTTCTTTCGAGGTCTCAGGTAGAATCCCGGTGGGATCGCGCGTTGAGCATTTCTCTGGTGACATTGGCTTGCCTGAAGCTGAACTCTTGCGTCTCTTCAGGGCAGCGTTCGGTGGGGCTGATACCCTGTGGCCGGCTAACCAGCGCTGGCTTCTGTGGTCCTCCGACAAGCTCCTAGGGCATGTTTCGGTGCAGCGGCGCTGGTTCATTGTCAACAAGCAGTATTTCGAGGGATGGTTTGTGGGAGGCGTCTGTGCAGATCCGGCCGTTCAGAGGAGCGGAATAGGCGCTCTGCTCATGCGGCAGGCGCACGGTGATCTGACTCCTCAAGAATTGGATTTCGCTGTGCTGAACTGCGGCCATCCGCTAGTCGGATTCTACGAGAGAGTCGGGTACGTGAAGATTTCTGATCGCGCCCTGTACATTCGCGATGGCAAACTCGCGCTCGACGAGGATTCGGCACTGGCAATCAGCTTCAAACAAGGATTTGATGTCGCCGTTCTCACGTGCGAAGCCTTCCCCTTCGGCTTCGACTTCTGAATGCGATATGGGATGGGGTATACCAGGCGTCGGCTTGCTTCTGTTCTATTCTGGTCGACGTCTGCATAACCAATCGCTGCAGACGGACGGCGCTACGCGCCGCCGCTGAGCTCAGGTCGTTAGGTGTCGAAAAAGGCGTAGATTGCTGAAAATTCTCTGCTGCACAATAAATAAAGATGGCAAAGGGTCAAAGAAGAATGGCTCTCTGGTAGTTCGCATGGTACCCCCCACATCTGGGGGCATGGTATAATTGGCGAAAAGACCAGGAGGGTATACAATGTTGAACATTGTGGGTCTCAAGTCACGCGACATGATTTCAATTCCTTTGGGTATTCCTGATGTTGACGTGCTAAGAGTAGAGCAGAATGAACGAGGTGACTACATCGTCACCGTCGAAAGTACACAGATTGGCACCATCTGTCAGTACTGTGGACGCAAGATCACGAAATCCAACGGCCACGGACGGTGGATTAAGTTGCGACACTTGCCGATCTTAGGCCACCGTGTGTATATCCGCCTACGGCCCAAACAGTATAAATGTCCCCACTGTGACGACAAGATCACTACGCAAACACTGGGTTGGTATGAGACCAAGAGCCCACAGACCAAAGCGTATGACCACCATCTGATGTTGCAGTTGATCAACAGCACGGTAGAGGATGTCAGTCGCAAAGAAGACGTAGGCTACGATGCTGTGGAAGGGGCCATTGAGCGCTGTATCCACGTCGCCGTGAATTGGGACGAATTCGACGAACTAAACGTCATCGGTATCGATGAGATCGCACTGACCAAAGGGCGGAAGAACTTCGTTGCTATCGTCACCACTCAGCAATCTGACGGCCACGTGGCTGTCCTGGCCGTTTTGCCAAACCGCAAAAAGAAAACCGTCAGGCAATTTCTGGAGACCATTCCTAAACGCTTGCGGCCAACGATGGAAACGGCCTGCACAGACATGTGGGAGGGGTACGTCAATGCGGTGAAGGAATTCGCCGCGGCCCATCCTGAAGTCTCAATCCAGATAGTGGTGGATCGTTACCACGTATCTAAGAACTACCGTGAATGTG
>JAUWOI010000225.1 GCA_030612185.1 Anaerolineae bacterium | reverse complement strand
GGCTCCCGCTTTCTGAACGGCACGCTGGACATCCACCTGGAGCTGGAGGAGGAGCTGGCGAAGCTCGTCGAGAAGGACGCCGTCCTGCTCTACTTCAACAAGGGTGAGTTCGATCAGTTGCTACACGAGCGCCCCTCGATGCTCAAGGCGTTGCAGATGCGGCCCGACGTCGCCGAAAAGCGCCGCGCCAAACGCTTCAAGTGGCAGTACCCGGACGAAGTCGTCATTTCCTCCCTGCACAAGCACAGGGTGATACTGATCCGTAGACTCGTTATCCCCTCCTTCATACTCCTGGTGGAACTGGGCGGCTTTGGCTACTGGTACCTGACGGGATACGCCCCCTCCTGGGCCTGGGTAGCAGCCGTGCTCCTGGCGTTGTTTCCATTGCTGTTTGTCTTGTATATCTTCGTGAACCACTACAACGACAACTACGTCGTGACAAACAAGCGCGTCGTGCACGAGGAACGGGTGCCCCTCATTCACGAATCACGCGCCGAGGCTCCCTTGCGCACCGTACAGGATATTCAGCAGTTGCAGGAGGGACTGTTAGCCCAGTTGTTCAAATTCGGTGACCTGATCATCGAGACGGCCGGGGAACGGGGGCACGTGGTCTTTCGCCAGATTCCGAATCCGGCTGAGGTGCAAGATATTATCTTTGAGCAGATTCGACGCGTTCTGGCTGGGGCGCGGGCCGAGGAGCGGGTCGCCATTCGCGACGCTTTACGCCGTCAATTTGGCATTCAGGCCCCTGGGGAGCAGGCCGCCGCGCCCGAAACGGTTCCTACAAAGCGGCGCTTCAAATTAGCCATACCTGCGTGGCTCCTCGTACCTTTGCACGCTGTTCTACCCCCCTTGCGCCTCGAACAGGGGGACACCATCACTTGGCGCAAACACTGGATCGCTCTGCTTCGACCCATTGTGCTCCCCACAGCGCTCATCGTGGGTGTAACAATCGGCGCCATCTTCATGGCCTGGAACTTTCCCAACCTGCCTTCAATCCTGATGGGCTATGGTACATTGATGGTTTTCCTATTCCCCTGGTGGCTCTGGAAGTTCGCCGATTGGCAGAACGAAGTTTACCAGGTGACAGCCACGCGCATCATTGACATCAAGCGACTGCCGCTCTATATGCGGGAGGAACGTCGCGAGGCCAGCCTGGGCGTGATTCAGAACATCAGCCTGGAAATTCCCGGCCTTCTGGGCAAGTTGTTGAACTATGGGTCAGTGACCATTGAAACAGCCGGGGCTGGCGCCTTCACCTTTGACTATGTCAAGGACCCTCGTGGGGTACAGGCCGAGATATTCCGCCGCGTGGAGGCGTTTCAGCAAAGTCAACGTCAGCAGGAAGCCGAACGCCATCGGGCCGAGTTACTTGACTGGTTCACTGTCTATGACCAGATGCAACGCTCGACACCATCTGCAAATCCACCACCATCTTCGCATCAACAGGAGACTTGACCATGACCGTGCGTCCGATCGTGCTATCCGATGATCCACTGCTGCGCAAGAAGTCGCGTTGCGTGCGGGGCGTTACCCCGGCCTTGCAGGAACTCGTTGACGACATGGCTGAAACGATGCACGCAGGCGACGGCATCGGCCTGGCTGCCATTCAGATCGGCGTGCCCGAGCGTGTCATTGTGGTGCAGTTGCCCAAAGATGAGGAGGACGAGGAAAATCCTGAGGGCGGCAAACTCTACGTCGTTGTTAATCCCGAACTGGCGCGCAAGTCCCGTGAGATAGAGGACGGCATCGAAGGGTGTCTCTCCGTCCCTGGTTGGCTTGGGGAAGTTCCGCGCCGTCGCGCCGTCACCGTCAAGGGGCTAGATCCCCGGGGGCGGGCCATACGCATCAAGGCAGAAGGGTTGCTGGCCCGCGTCTTCCAGCACGAGATTGACCACTGTGATGGCGTCCTCTTCATTGACCACATCAAAGACCCGGAGAAAATCTGGCCTGTGCCCGAGGGGGAGGAGGAAGCAGCGGAGGCGAGCCAGAAAGCGTCAGGCGGAGTGGCAGCGTCCGGGCTGCTGGTGTGAATTCCTACAAAAGGCGGACCGCCCCGCGACCCATGGTGGCCACGGGGCGGTCCCCCTCCTTGATCCACGTGAACCTGGCGAAGGGTCAGGCAACCTTCGCCAGATTTCAAAGCCTAATCCATCTCTGCCCACTGCTGGTACATCTTGAACCGATCGGCCACGTCCCTCTTGGCCGCCTGGAGCAGCATCGCCGCCCGCTCCGGGTTCGACTTTCTGAGCATCTGGAAGCGGTTCTCGGAATACATGTACTCTTCCAGCGAAATGGTCGGCTCTTTAGAGTCGAGGATCAGCGGGTTCCTGCCCTCGGCCTTGCGGCGCGGGTCGTAGCGGAACAGCGGCCACGCGCCAGATTCGACCGCCATCTTTTGATAGCGCATACCCTCGGTCATGTTGATGCCGTGCATGATGCAATGCGCGTTGGCGATAATGATCGAAGGGCCATCGTAGGACTCGGCCTCGATAAAGGCCCGCACCGTCTGGGTGGGATTCGCCCCCATCGCGATTCGCGCGACATAGACCGTGCCGTAGGTCATCATCATCATCCCCAGGTCCTTCTTGCCAATCGGCTTGCCGGCCGCGGCGAACTTTGCTACCGCGCCCAGCGGCGTCGCCTTGGACATTTGGCCGCCGGTGTTGGAATAGACCTCTGTATCCATCACCAGGATGTTGACGTTCCGGCCAGAGGCCATCACGTGATCCAGGCCGCCGTAGCCAATGTCATAAGCCCAGCCGTCGCCGCCAAAGACCCACACCGATTTCTTGACCAGATAATCGGCCACGGAGAGCAACTGCTCGTGGCCACCGCACGCTGCCAGGACATCCTTGAGCGCGGCCACGCGCCCGCGCTGCAACTCGATTCCCTCTTGCGTGGACTGGTCGGCCTTCTTGATGTCGTCAAAGAGGGCGTGGTTCTTTTGGCAGTGTTCGCAGTCGCACTCGTAGAGCTTGGCGAGCAGCTCGTGGGCGTACACGGTCATCTTGTCCGCCGTGAGCCGCATGCCCATCCCCAATTCCGCCGCGTCCTCGAACAGCGAGTTGTTCCAGGTCGGCCCGCGACCATCGGCGCGCTGGCAGTACGGCGTGGTGGGCAGGTTGCCGCCCCAGATGGAGGAGCAGCCGGTGGCGTTGGCGATGATGGCCCGGTCGCCAAAGAGCTGCGTCATCAGCTTGGCGTAAGGAGTCTCGCCGCAGCCCGCGCACGCGCCAGAGAACTCGAGCAGTGGGCGGATGAGCTGGCTTCCCTTGATCGTGTTCCGCCTAAAGAGCGATGGATCGGTCTCTGGCAGGCCCAGGAAGAAGCCAAAGTTCTCATTCTCCTGCTCGCGCAACGGGATCTGGTCGGCCATGTTGATGGCGCGCACGTCGGTCTTTGTTCCCTGCTCGTCCTTCTTGCGGGCCGGGCAGGTATAGACACAAGCGCCACAGCCGGTGCAATCTTCCGGCGCGATCTGAATCGTCCACTTCATTCCCTTGAAAGTTCTGCCCTTGGCGTCCACCGACTTGAACGTCGGCGGCGCGCCCTCCAACTCTTGGGGGTCGTAGACCTTGGCGCGGATCGCCGCGTGCGGGCAGACCAGCGAGCACATGGCGCACTGGATACAGACGTCCGGCTCCCAGATGGGGATCTCAGTGGCGATGTTGCGCTTTTCGTACTGGGTGGTGGCTGTCGGGTAGGTGCCGTCGGCGGGCAGTTTGGAGACGGGAATCTGCTCGCCGCGACCGGCGATGATCTCACCCAGCACCTCTTGCACGAACTCGGGGGCGTCCACGGGTACCGGCGGCGGCATCTCGATAGTGCTGGTGGCCTTGTCCGGCACCGCGATCTCTTGAGCGCCAGCGATACCGGCGTCAATGGCGTCATAGTTCATCTGGACGACCTTGTCGCCGCGCTTGCCATAGGTCTTTTTGGCGAATTTCTTCATCAGGGCCACGGCCTCGTCTCCTGGCAGGATGCCCGATATATTGAAGAAAGCGGCTTGCATGATCGTGTTGATGCGCGCGCCCAGCCCCAGTTCTTTGGCCGTCTCGTAGGCGTCAATGACGTAGAACGCTAGTTTCTTGGCAATGATCTGCTCCTGCACCACGCGGGGCAGGCGGTCCCATACCTCGTCCACCCCGTAGGGGCTGTTGAGCAGGAAGGTGCCGCCCTCCTCGATGGGCCCAAGCATGTCGTATTTCTCCAAAAAACTAAAGTTGTGGCAGGCCACAAAGTCGGCCCGGTTGATCAGATAGGTGCTGCGAATGGGGGACTTGCCAAAGCGCAGGTGGGAGATGGTGCGCGCGCCGGCTCGCTTTGAGTCGTACACAAAATAGCCCTGGGCATAGTTGTCGGTGGCGTCGCCAATGATCTTGATCGAGTTCTTGTTCGCGCCGACGGTGCCGTCAGAGCCTAGACCCCAGAACATGGCCCGGTGCGCGCCCTCCGGCTCGGCGGAGAAGAAGGGATCGTATTCCAGGCTGGTGAACGTCACGTCGTCGGTGATGCCGATGGTAAAGTGATTCTTGGGTTTCTCCGCCTTCAAGTTGTCGAGCACGGCCTTGCACATGCCGGCGTTGAACTCGCCGGAACCGAGACCATACCGCCCGCCGACGATGAGCGGGTAGCCCTCGCGTTCGAGCAGTCCATCGGCCATAGCCTCGGCGATACCGTTGCGCACGTCGAGGTAGAGCGGATCGCCCTGCGCGCCCGGCTCCTTGACGCGGTCGAGCACGACTATGGCCTCGCCCGTCTCCGGCAGCGCCTGGATAAAGTGCTGGCTTGACCAGGGGCGGTAGAGGCGCACCTTGACCAGGCCGACTTTTTCCCCCTGCGCCGCCAGGTATTCGATGGTCTCTTGCATGGCGTCCGCGCCAGAGCCCATCATCACCACCACGCGCTCGGCGTCGGGCGCGCCAAAATAGTCGAACAGGTGATACTGGCGGCCAACCGCCTGGGCGAACTTGTCCATGTACTTTTGGACAATATCTGGCGTGGCCAGGTAGTATTTGTTGATCGTCTCGCGGGCGGCGAAAAAGACGTCGGGGTTCTGGGACGTGCCGCGCAGGACGGGGTTATCCGGGCTCATGCCCCGCGCGCGATGCGCCAGGACGTATTCATCCTCAATCACGGCGCGCATATCATCTTTGGTGATCATCTCCACTTTTTGAATCTCGTGCGAGACGCGGAATCCCTCGAAAAAGTGTACAAAGGGCACCCGCGCTTCCAGCGAGGCGGCGGTGATGATCAGGGCGTTGTCCATAACTTCCTGGATGCTGCCGGAAGCCAGCAGGCCAAAACCGGTACCGCGCGCCGCCATCACGTCGCTGTGGTCGCCAAAGATGGAAAGCGCCTGGGCGGCCACCGACCGGGCCGATACGTGGAAAACGGTGGGAATCAGTTCCCCCGCGATCTTGTACATGTTGGGGAGCATCAGCAAAAGCCCCTGGGAGGCGGTGAAAGTGGTCGTCAGCGCCCCGGTGGCGAGCGCGCCGTGGATCGCGCCCGATGCGCCGGCCTCCGACTGCATCTCGGTCACGTCGGGTACGGTGCCCCAGATATTGGTCTCCCCCTTGGCCGATAGCTCGTCGGCCAATTCGCCCATTGATGAGGATGGGGTGATGGGATAGATCGCGACGATCTCGCTGAGCGCGTGCGCGACGGTCGCCGCTGCGGTATTACCGTCAATCATTGCTTTTTCTCGTGCCATTTCTCTCCTTTGTTGTAAGAGTTCGCCCGATTGGGCGCGCCTATTCTACCACTGTTCTTGCTAGAGTGGAAATACCAGGTCTCCAACTGTTTATTGTGCCACGAATTCGCGATTTGCGCCAGTGAGGAAGACGCTACTTTGCGGGTGATATTTGTCATCTGCTGGACGTAAAACGTAAAGCGTGAAACGTGATCCCCAGTCTTCGCGCTACGTTTCACGTTTCATGCATCACGATTCCCAGGACGCGTTCTTCGACGGGCTCAGGACGTGGTGCAGCAGCCCCCTTCTTGATGACGCGCAACATCTCGCCGTGGATGCGGCCGTTGGAGGCGACGATGAACTCGCCAGAGAGGCAATTGAGGCTGCCCTCGAAATCGGTCGCCTTTCCACCGGCCTCCCGCACCAGGAGTATCCCCGCCGCCACGTCCCACGGTTTGAGGCGAATCTCCCAGAAGCCATCGAGCCTTCCGCAGGCGACGTAGGCCAGGTCGAGCGTGGCGGCCCCGGCCCGGCGCACACCCTGGCTGCGGCGCAGGAAGTGGTCGAGTCGCTCGACGTTATTGTCGGGGGCAGTGCGGCGGTCGTAGGGGAAACCGGTGGCCAGGAACGCGCCCTCCAGATGCTCGATGCCGGAGACGCGGATGGGGCGGCTATCAAGGGTTGCCCCACCCCCGACGGTCGCGGTGAAGGTCTCCCTCCGCAGCGGGTCGTGGATCACGCCGACGACCACCTTCCCCTCCACCAGCAGCGCCAGCGAGAGGCCGACGGGGGGGAAGCCATGCGCGAAGTTGTTGGTGCCGTCCAAGGGATCAATCAGCCAGACAGGTCGTCCGTTGCTCGCATCCCTGTCCTGTTTACTCACGTCCCTGCCCTGTTCGCTCGCATCCCCGTCCTCGGGGACGCCCCCGGTGACTTGGAGTGCATCGAGGAACCACTCATCCCCCCCGCCCTCCTCGGCCAGGATGCGATGATCGGGGAAGGCAGTCCGCAGGTGGGCGACGATCAACTGCTCGGCGGCGATGTCGGTCTCGGTGACGGGATTGACCGCCCCCTTGAACCCGACGTGAGCGAGCGCAGTGCGCGGGAAACTGTCGCGCACGATAGAACCGGCCTTGTGGGCTATGGAGATGGCGGTCTGGAGGATAGCGTCGTAGTCCACGGATGGCTCCTTTGGGAGAGTAAATGAGTAGGTGAGTAGATGAGTAGATGAGGGCCTCATCTACTCATCTACTCCTTCCTCATTCACTCGGTATGCGTCGGGGCGGCGATCTTGGTAGACGGTGAGATAACGGCGGGCCTTGCGAATCTCCCGCAGATCGGCCTGGGCGATCAACAGCCGCTCCTGGTCATCCCCCTCCACCAGCACGTGTCCCCAAGGGTCCACGACGCGCGAATGCCCAGGGAAC
>JAUWOI010000303.1 GCA_030612185.1 Anaerolineae bacterium | reverse complement strand
ATGGTCCCCGATGTGGGCATGCTTCTTGCTGGCGCTTACGCTGAGTACGGCTGGAATCCGGAGACGGGTAAGCCCACACGTGAGACGCTGGGTATGTTGGGTCTGGATTTCGCTGCCAAGGCACTGTAGCGACGAGACCTTTCTAGGCTGGCCTTGGGCTGTTGGCATGAACCGTGGGGGCGGTCTGGTGCCCCCACACTGTACACGAGAGAAAGTGTTGCGATGAAGAAGGTCCATTTGCTGCTGATATTCCTGCTGATCAGCCTCCCGGTTTTCGCCTGTGATCTATTCCAGCCGGATGTGGTGTGCTTCAGTGGCGATGGCCCCTTCGTAGCCGATGGGTTGTGGGGCATGATATGAACTGGAGGAAGATGGGATTAAATATCCCATTCCAGGAGATTCTCGACGTCGTCCTCGAAGAGGCCCTCGAAGGCCAGCCGCTGCATTGAATCCCCCCGCAGAAAAATTCTCTTAGAAACCTTAAAAACCCCCGTGGGTACTAGACAAGAGTGGAGAAATAGTGTATAATGTGGACACTTATGGGGAGAGGTGGGGCGAAGTGGGGAACAGTCCTGCCAAGTGTTACGCTGTTGCTCCTACGTGGGGAAATACAACACTATGTTTCTGGGAGAGTTCATCCACACCATTGACGAGAAAGGGCGGTTGGCCATCCCTGCCAGATTCCGGGATGACCTGGAGGGTGGTCTGGTCGTCACTCGTGGGATTGATCCCTGCCTGGCGATTTACCCCACAGAGGAATGGAAACGGCTGGCGGAGCAGGTGAGTGCTTTGCCGATGACCGACCGGCGTGCTCGTGCCTTCCGCCGGCTGGTCTTCGCCAGCGCTTCTGATTCTATCCCCGACAAGCAGGGCCGTGTGCTTATTCCCCCGCGATTGCGTGAGTATGCCGACCTCAATGGCGAGGTCGTCGTTACCGGGCTCAATACCTACGTCGAGGTGTGGAACCCGGATTCCTGGAACGGGGAACGCGAACGCGTCGAGGGAGACGAAGCAAGTGTTGAGGAGTGGGCGGTTCTGGGCATCTAGCCTATATGGGGCTTTGTTGTGATCTCAGTCGAACGGCCCCAACCCAGCCGTCGTGCTGGTGAACTCGATACATCGCGAAAGGGAGGGGTGGAGGGTATCCACATCCCTGTCCTTTTCCAAGTGGTGCTTGATGGTCTGCAGGTCAGGCCAGGCGGCCGGTACATAGATGCAACGGTGGGAGGCGGTGGACATGCGGCCGGCGTGTTGACGTCCTCGTCTCCCGACGGGTGTCTCCTGGGCCTGGACCGGGACCCGGCAGCGGTGGAGATTGCCCGGGCGAGACTTTCTCCCTTTGGAAGGCGCGCTACGCTGATACACGGCTCGTTTGCCCACCTGGGTGAACTCGCCCGTTCTCACGGTTTCTTCTCGGCCGATGGTATCCTGTTCGACCTGGGGCTTTCCTCGCTCCAGTTGGCCGACCCTGTCCGTGGTTTTGCCTTTAGGGCAGATGGGCCGCTCGACATGCGCTTCGATCCAAAGGCATGCGGGCCTACCGCTGCTGACCTGGTCAATGAACTCTCAGCGGAGGAACTGGCTGCCCTATTATACCGGTACGGTGAGGAGAGGCAGGCACGTCGCATCGTGGAGGCGATTGTCGCCGCCCGCCCGCTCCACATGACGAGGGAACTGGCTGCCGTCGTCGAGGGGGTGGTAAGGCGGCGCAGGCGCATTCATACGGCTACGCGCACGTTCCAGGCGCTGCGCATCGCCGTCAATGATGAACTGGCTGCGTTGGAGGCGGCGCTGCCTCAGGCTGTAGAGATACTTGCGCCTGGCGGCAGGCTGGCGGTGATCAGTTTTCACTCGCTGGAGGACCGGCTGGTGAAACGTTTCATGCGCCGGGAGAGCCGCGATTGTATCTGCCCGCCGGAGTTGCCGATTTGCACCTGTAACCATCGAGCCACGCTGGGATTGATCACACGTAAGCCTGTTCGGCCGACGGCGGACGAAATCGCTGCTAATCCGCGATCTCGCTCGGCGCGGCTGCGGGTGGCGGAGCGGAGGGGGCAGGGAGCAGGAAGCAAGAAGCAGGGAGCAAGGAGCAAGGAACAAGAGGCAGGGGACAATGTCTGATTTTATGGAACGGGTGACGCATGGGATTAGGCGCGGTCGGTTCGAGATGGACCCGCGCACGGCTCTCTACCTATTTGCGCTCGTCGCGGGGCTGACGCTGGTCGTGGCTCTCTACCTGATGTTGGTCAGCCGGACGGCGGCCTGTGGTCGTTCCATCGAACAGTTGCAGGATGAGTTGTTCCGGCTCCAGAGGGAGAACGAGCAACTGGAGGTGGATGTCGCCAGGGCGGGATCTATCTCTCGCCTTTGGGGGAGGGCAATTGAGTTGGGTTTCGTACCGGCCGAATGGGTGGAGTATCTCCCCACGGCCGGTAGTCGTTAGTAGGTGGCTGCCCCCCCGCTGATTGCTGGCGGCCAACGACTAACTGCTGGATCTGTAGGAGAGTGAGATGGCAGAAGGACCACGACGTCGTCTGCGGTTGTTGGCCACGCTGTTGATCGGCATTCTGCTCGTGATCGTGGCTCAGTTGGCGCAGGTGCAGATTGTGCATCATCGTTTCTACAAGGAATGGGGTGAATGGCAGGGCGTGCGGACCATCGTGATGACCGAGTCCCCACGAGGCATGATACGTGACCGGGATGGCCACCTGCTGGCAGGGAACGCGGTGTTGTATTCCGTCGAGGCGGCTCCCCCTTACGTAGTGGATGCGGAGGCAGTAGCAGCGGAGTTGGGACCACTGCTGCACCTGCCTACTGCTCACATAGTGCAATCGCTGAAGAGCGAGGAGATGTGGGTCCAAGTAGCGGCTCAGGTGTCGAAGGAGGTGGGAGAACAGATCGCAAAGTTGATGCTTCAGGGTATCGCCGTCGAGCCACTGTGGACGCGAGAGTATCCTGAGGGACGGCTAGCCTCGCACTTGCTCGGCTTCTGTAATGCTGAAGGTGAGTGTTTCTACGGGGTTGAGGGGTTCCACGATGCGCTGCTGCAGCCGGAGCACGTGGAGTGGCAGGGGCCAGTGGACCTGTACAGCGAGCCGCTTCCCTGGGCTGCATCTCCCGTCGTGCTGCCTAAGCCAGGGACCGACCTGGTGCTGACGCTTGATCGGACTGTGCAGGCACTGGTCGAGGAGGAACTAGCGCGGTCGGTGCAAGAGTACCAGGCCGAGGGTGGCACGATCATTGTGATGAATCCGCGCACCTTCGAGATTCTGGCGCTCGCCAGTCTTCCCAATTACGATCCAGGGAGATACATTAATTTCTTCGGCCCCAATCCACCCATATTTGGGGATCCGGCTGTGAGCCAGCAGTACGAGCCGGGCTCTGTGTTCAAGGTTCTGACGGTGGCGGCCGCGCTCGATGCAGGGCTTGTGACGCCAGAAACGATTTATCACGATCCGGGCTGGATTGAGGTGGGGGGACAGGTGATCCGGAATGCCTCTTACCAGCCGGATGTTGAGCGGACGGTGACCGACATCCTGGTCGAGTCGCTCAACGTAGGTGCGGCGTGGCTGAGCACACAGATGGGGCCTGATGTGTTTTATCGTTACGTGCAGGCGTTCGGCATCGGGCAACCGACGGGGGTTGACCTGGCGGGCGAGATATCTGGTCAACTGTGGCTGCCGGATGATTATGAGCACTGGCATGACTCGAACCTGGGGACGAATGCTTTTGGGCAAGGGGTGGCGGTGACGCCGCTCCAGATGATCACCGCGGTGGCGACGGTTGCCAACGATGGGACACGGCTGCGGCCTTACATTGTGGCCCAGCGCATCGGGCCCGACGGCGCGGTTTCCACCCCCCAACCAGTGGTCGAGGCGCAGGTGATTTCTTCACAGGCGGCGCGCACGTTGGCGGAGATGATGGTGCGGGTGGTAGAGGATGGGGTGGTTCAGGCCAGGGTGGAGGGCTACCGCATCGCAGGCAAGACGGGTACGGCGCAGATTCCCATCCCCGGGGGGTACGACAAGGACGGTACGATCACCTCCTTTGTCGGGTTTGGGCCGGTGCCTGACCCACAACTCATCATCTTGGTCAAACTGGATCGGCCAAAGACTTCGTCATGGGCTTCCCAGACGGCAGCGCCGGCGTTCCAGAGACTGGCATCGCGGCTGTTCGTCGTCCTGGGCATTCCGCCCGAGGGTATGGCGGTGGCGGAGGTGGCAAGGTGAGCACGGGGATGTTGGCGCTGGCGGACGTGATTGAGGGGTTGGCGGGAAGGCGACCGGAGAGGCTGGATCAGCCGATCTCGACGACGGTGATTGACTCGCGGCAAGCCGAGCCTGGCGCGTTGTTCATCGCGCTCAAGGGCGAGCACGCGGATGGCCACGATTACGTCGCTGATGCCTTTTCACGTGGTGCGGTGGCGGCGATCGTTGAGCGTGATGTGACAGTCTCCGGGCTGATGTGGGACCTGACCGACCCGGCACGGACGCTGCCCAGCGTCTGGTCGCTGCCGTTGGTGCTCAAGACAGCCAGTAGTCTCCAGGCGCTTCAGCAGATGGCGACCTTCTGGCGGCGGCAGCACGAACTGCGCGTCGTCGGCATCACGGGTAGTGTGGGCAAAACGACGACGAAGGAACTGACAGCGGCGGTGCTGGCGCGTCGCTACGTCACCCTCAAGAGCGAGGCCAGTTACAATAACGAGATCGGCCTGCCGCTGGCGCTGATGCACTTGACGAATGAGCACGAGCGCGCTGTGCTCGAAATGGGGATGTATGACGTGGGTGAAATCGCCGACCTGGCCCGCATCGCGCGGCCCCACGTCGGCGTCGTGACCATCATCGGGCCGGTACATCTGGAACGGGCCAGGACGATCGAGCGTATCGTGAAGGCCAAGATGGAACTGGTCGAGGCGCTGCCGTCAACCCCCGAAGGGGTGGCGATCCTCAACTATGACGATGAGCGCGTGCGGGGGATGGCGCAGGCGACTCAGGCCCGCGTGTTCTACTATGGCCTCTCGCCCGATGCTGACCTATGGGCCGACCATATTGAGGGGCTGGGGCTGGATGGGATTCGATTCCGACTCCATCACGGCGACGAGACGCTACACGTGAAGATTCCGCTTTTGGGGCGACACTCCATCCACACCGCACTGCGGGCGGCGGCAGTGGGGCTGGCCGAGGGGCTGGACTGGCAGGAAATCATCGAAGGGTTGCGGGGACCGTCAGCGCAATTGCGACTAGTGTCGGTGCCGGGGCCGAAGGGCGCGATCATTCTGGACGACACCTACAACGCCAGCCCGGCTTCGACCTTTGCTGCGCTCAACCTGTTGGACGAACTGGATGGGCGCAAGATCGCCGTCTTGGGCGACATGCTGGAACTGGGCGACTACGAGCGGGAGGGACACGAGAAGGTCGGAATGCGGGCGTTGGAGGTGGCCGACGTGCTCATCACGCTCGGGCCACGGGGGCACATCATCGGCAAGACGGCGTTGCGATGGGGGATGCCGGCCGACCATGTGCACATTTTGGAGGGGAACGCCGAAGTGGTCACCCTGCTGGAGCAGATGGTGACGGGCGATGACGTGATTCTGGTCAAGGGTTCGCGGGCGATGCGGATGGAAGAGATCGTCAACGCACTGGGGAGAGAGTGATGGATCGTGCACTTATCCTGGCGAGTATTTCCTTCCTCCTGGCAGTGGGTTGGGGCCCTCTTCTCATTCGTATCCTGCGCCACTACCGCATCGGCAAACGCATCCGCA
>JAUWOI010000197.1 GCA_030612185.1 Anaerolineae bacterium | reverse complement strand
CTCTACTGAAAAAACCAAAAGCTTCAACGCAGAGGCGCAGAGACGCAAAGAAATTTAAATGGTAGATCAAGATTTGTTCAGTCAAAGGCCTCGATTCTCAAAAATATTAAAGCATCATTCAAGAATCTCTGCGCCTTTGCGTCTCTGCGTTAAAATTAGCCCCTTTTTTCAGTGGAGTCGTTAAAGAGTTGTGCTATTTGGTCCACGGTTTACCTCCTATGTGGAACACAACAACGAATTTAGAAACTGACGAATCGGAGCGCATCGCCGTGAGCGGCGGCAAAAATTCGTTCCATTCCCCATTCGCTGTAGTGTCATGCAAAATGGTAACTGGGTTTGGGTACTCTGGCGGCTGCTTCTAAACTGGTGCAGTATTTACTGATCCTGATCAAGGCGAAATTGTGCTCGGCGACCAACTCGGTGATCCAGTAAGGAACGCGCTCGTTGACCTTGATTTCCATGATCACCCGTTGGGGGGAAAGCATAAACGGGCCGATCTTTTTAGAATGCAATTGCAGGTCTTTGGCCCGGTAGCGAATGTTCGTGTCGAACGTCACGCGCAGGCCAATGTCGTAATCGCTGCCCACAAAGGCCTGGCGCATATAGCTGGTTATGCACGCAGGCCGCAAGTTGTACTGCCACACCATGGCGTGGATTTCTTTGATCACGGCTCGATCTCTGGGGGCATGATGGGGTATGATTCTGTGATTGCAGAGTCCTAGCGCGTCTTGATAGGGCAAAAGCACGCGCCGCTTCTGGATCACCCGGTCGAGCCGTTGTTTGATCTCCACAAAGACTTTTGACTCGGCGGTCAGTGCTGCTTGCCCTTCGTAGTGGCGAATTCTTAGTTTGCGTCGGAACTTGATGCCTTCGACTTTTTCCCAATAGAAGCGCTGGTCGGATGTGTCATAGTAGAGACTGGAGAGGACATAGGTCCCATTTCGACCCCCGTGGGCATCGGGTTGTAAGTATCGCTGGAGACATTGCTTGAGTTACTCCGCAGCCTCCCAGGATAGAAGATATTTCAACTCAAACCGATTGAATCTACGTATGGCGTTGCTCATGTTTCTCTCTTCCCAAGTGGGTGAATTGACAAGAGTATACCAAAAAGATGTTTAGAAGTTGTCAAGAAGTGTACGAGGTTTGATTCAGGGTTGGCGCCATGACCCTCCCGCAGGTTTGGATGTGTTTTTGGCGCGAAAGTGCATCGCAACTGGCTATTCGACCCGCAAGCACAGTCAATGGTAACCTGCGGCAGAAACTGCTCCGCCTGCGCGGACGCTGACAACTCTGAGTCGCCGGTCCTTGATCCAGCGCCGGAGATTTGCCTGCTGTGGGACGCCACCCACGCCTCATTCATCGCCAACCCAGGCCCAGGCGGGAGTGCGGCCCGCCGTGGATGCACCAAAGAGTCTCGCCGTGAGACTGGCCCGCGGTCCTTCGACTCGGCTCAGGACAGGCTCCCGCGCTTCTTGTGGGGCGGGCTGCCTGCCCTGCCACCGCGAGTACTTCCACTGCGAGAGTACTCTCGTGGCAGGCGTGGCGGTGAGTCTGTCGAAGGGGCGTGTGTTTGTGCAAGAGCCGCCGTCAGGATATAATGTAGGCAAGTGGTCGTTGCCGTGTGTTGGCGTAATATGACACCATCACCCAGAGGGGAAAAATGAAAATTGTGATCCCTACCATTGGCTCGCGTGGGGACGTGCAGCCGTTCATTGCACTCGCACAGGGGTTAGAACGCGCCGGGCATACCGTCACGCTGATGTCTCACCCTGTCATGAGAGCGCTGGTTGAATCCCACAGTGTAGAGTTTGCACCGCTGGGGCCAGACATCGACATCGGTCGCGAAGCGGCTGCCATTCGCCTCCGCTCGCGCAACGTGGTGGTGGGCCTGGTGCGGGCGATGCGCTTCGCTTTCGACATGTTGGAGCAATCGCACGAGGATATCCTGGCAGGATGCCGGGAGGCCGATCTGGTGGTGATTCCTGCGCCCAGTGCGGCGGGCAAGAACGAGGCTGAGTTGCTGGATCTGCCCAACGTGAGCGTGACCTTCATGCCATGGGCCATCCCTTGGGAGGATCCCGAGCGACCGCTGTTCAAGCGGATGGCCTACGGCGCTATAGATGGATTGATCAGTCTGATCACCACCCTGCCGCTCAACCGCATGCGCCGGCGGCAGGGGCTTCCGCCTGTGGGACCGGAAGGTTTCACTTCAACGCGCCTGAACCTCGTGCCGGTCAGTCCGGTGGTCTACGCGCCCAACCCGCACTGGGGGCCTCACCACCGCGTCGTGGGCTACTGGTTCGTCGAAGAACTGAGCGGATGGGAGCCCCCGGCGGATTTGCCGGCCTTCCTCGAGAACGGCGAGCCCCCGCTGGTGGTCAGCCTGGGAGCGATGAGCCTCGGCAGTGGCGGCGCGCTGGAGACCGCCAGCCTGTTCGTGGACGCCACCCAGCAGGCGGGCGTGCGGGCGATCATCCAGGGTTGGGACGAGGGACTTGCACAGTTGGCACTGCCTCCGACCATCTACGCCGCCGGGTCGCTGCCGCATAGTTGGCTGCTGCCGCGCACAGCCGGCGCGGTACACCACGGCGGGTTTGGAACCACTTCCGCCGGCCTGCGGGCAGGCATACCGTCGTTGGTCATCCCGCATCTCGCAGACCAGTTTTTCTGGGGCCAGCGAGTCCACGAGCTCGGTGTCGGGCCGCCGCCCATTCGGCGCGTGAAGATGGATACCGAGGGGCTGGCAGCCGCGCTGGAGGAGTTGGCACACAACGGCGCGCTGCGCGCTGCGGCGTCCCTCCTCGGCGAGCAGATACGCGCCGAGAACGGTGTTGATGACGCAGTACGCCTGATCGAGGAGACGTTCGACCTCTATTGGATGCCGTGTCGGGCCGGTGAAGGTGTGTCGCACTGATTTGGTTCAGCATTCGGAGGGGGTCTAACAATGCGCTGGATCTGACCGGGCTATCAGCAACAGAAAAACCGCACGGCCTGCGGAGAAGCCGTGCGGTTGTACGTCTCGGTCAGGGCGGGTTGACCCTACCAGCGGTCACGGCTCCCGTAGCCTCCGCCGCCTCCTCCGCCGCCTCCTCCTCCTCGGTCGTCCCGCTTTGGACGTGCCTCATTTACCTTCAGCGACCGCCCGTCCACATCCCGGCCGTTGAGCTGGTTGATGGCCTCTTGGGCTGCGGTCTGATCTGCCATCTCGACGAATGCGAAGCCCCTCGACCGACCCGACATACGATCTGTGATGAGGCTCACAGAAGTAACCTCCCCGACTGCTCCGAAGAGTTCAGACAGTTTAGCTTCGGTGGTCTCGTAGCTTAGATTGCCCACGTATAGTTTTTTTGCCATTGTTTTCTCCTCCAAAGGCGGCATATGGCCGCTTATACCTGGCTACAGAGCCCTCACATTGACGGCCTGCAAGCCCTTGGGTCCTTGCTCGACGACGAACTCGACCCGCTGGTCCTCCTGCAGTGAGCGGAAGCCCTCTCCCTCGATGGCCGAGTGATGGACAAACACGTCCTCTCCGGCATCACGAGAGATGAAGCCATATCCTTTAGCGTCGTTGAACCATTTAACAGTTCCAGTTTCCTTTTCAGTCACTTTCTTACTCCTTGATTTGTGTGCTTCTGGGCGAAGCAGCGCTGACAGAACAAAAAAACTGCCCAGCCTCCGCAAGTCTGGACAGTCTTTGATATTACAGCCATAACCTACTTCGTCTCACGAATGACATTCTACCACACTTGTGCGAAACAGTCAAGTGCTGATCAAGCCCCCAAGTCTCTCCCTTATGCTGCGATTGTGCTAGAATTCAGCAAGATGCAGGCGGAGGAGATAGCGGTGGCTGAACCACTGAACCACTGAGGAAGATGAGGACACTGAAAGGAACCTCAGTGATCTCAGGGTTTCAGTGGGGTCAGTGGTTCAGGGGAGGTGCAGATAAACGCACTGGTGTACGAGTTGTATGGGTTGTCGGAGGGGGAGATAGCGGTGGTGGCAGGGCAGAGGTGAGAGAGGTGTGGAGAATGCCGGGCAGGGGGTAAGGACGATAGAGTGTTACTAGGGAGAGCAAGTTGGCCACGCCACTTCTGACCACCAAACTTTATATCCCCCCCGTCCGGCCCGAACTGGTGCTGCGCCCGCGCTTGATTGAGCGGTTGAACGCGGGGCTCGTTTCCAGGCGCAGGCTTACCCTCGTCTCCGCCCCGGCCGGCTACGGCAAGACCACGCTGGTCAATGTTTGGCTGCGCAGCACCGGTCAGCCGTTTGCCTGGATTTCCCTTGATGAAGGAGACAATGACCTCATTTGCTTTCTGAACTACCTCGTCGCCGCGTTCCGGCAGGTTGACGACGAGATCGGGCAAGCGGCGCAGCACCTGCTGGAAGCCCCGCAACTGCCCCCCGTTGAACCGCTGCTTACAGAACTGATCAACGACATCGTGACGCAGTCGTTGTCTTTTGCACTTGTGCTAGATGATTACCACACCATCACGGAACTTGCCGTTCACGAGGCAGTTAGATTCTTGCTGGAATGACAGCCGCCACAGATGCACCTGGTCATCGTCTCGCGCCAAGACCCTCCCCTTCCGCTTTCCCGGCTGCGCGGACGTGGTCAGGTCACCGAGATCCGCCAGAGCGATTTGTGTTTTACTCTTGAGGAAGCAACGACATTCCTCAACCAGTCAATGGGGCTGGATCTAAAAACCTCCGAGGTCGCTGCCCTGGACGCTCACACAGAGGGTTGGATTGCGGGCCTGCAAATGGCCGCGTTTGCGCTTCAGTCTCGAATAGCCGACGGTGAAACGGACAGTATACCTCAGTTCATTGACAGTTTTTCTGGCCGGCACCATTTCATTCTCGACTACCTGACTGATGAAGTCGTGAGACACCAACCTGAACAGATCTACAAGTTTCTGCTCCGAACTTGCATCCTGGAGCGGATGTGTGGCTCTCTCTGCGATGCCCTTACAGACCAGACGGCGGAAGACAAAAGCACCTTAACCTTGAGCCAGCAGATACTCGAACACCTGCAACGCGCCAACCTCTTCGTTGTGCCTTTGGACGACGAGCGGCGGTGGTATCGCTATCACCGCCTCTTTGCCGAACTGCTGCGCGCCCGCCTGCAAGAAGTAGAGCCAGACCAGGTGCCCAGGCTACACCTTCGAGCGGCACAGTGGTACGACCAGAACGCGCTCCCTGCCGAAGCCGTCCATCACGCGCTGGCGATCCCCGATTTTGACCTGGCTGCCGACGTGATCGAACGCGCTATTCTCAAGGCGACCGCCTGGCCAAGCATCAATGTAGCGACGTTTCTGGAATGGCTCAGGGTGTTGCCCGATGACGTTGTCCGCCCCAGACCCCGGCTACGGCTCTTTGCCTCACGAGTGTTCTATCTGAGCGGGCAGCGAGAAGAGACCGAACGCATTCTACAGGAACTCTCAGATTCGCTGCAAGACACTCCTGCGATCCCAGATGCCGAAAACATCTTGGGGCCGGTTATTGTAGACCGTGCATCGTATGCAGCGGTACGCGGCGATGTGCGGCAAGCCATCGAGTTTGCCCATCAAGCCCTGACGTACTGGCCGGAAAACAACGTGATGATGCAAATGCGCGTGTCGTCCATTCTTGGCCTGGCTCACTTCCGTGCCGGCAATATGCCGGAGGCAGGCCGGGCGTTCTCTCAGGCGATTGCGGCAGCGAGGGCGGCAGATCTTGGCTTTGTCGCGGTGCCCTTGGTCTGTAACCTGGCCGAAGTGCAGATTGTTCAAGGGCAACTCCGCCAGGCGTTCCAAACCTGCCAGCAGGCGATGGAAATGGCGATCGTTGACGGTGCGCGCACGTCGGTGGCCGGTTTCGCGGGACTGGAATTGAGCAAAATTCTGTACGAGCAGAACGACCTGCCAGCGGCGGAACGGTACGCATCGGAGGGCCTGGAGCTGTTGATCCAGAGCGGGACGACGGACAGTTTTGGCATCGGTCACGCGCTGTTGGCGTGGATCAGACAGGCACTGGGAGACGACGACGGGGCACTGGCGGCGATCCAGCGGGCGGTTCAGATAACGCAAGGTTTCGACATCGCGCGCGTGGCGACCTTGATCGCTGCCTACCAGGCACGCATCTGGCTGGCACAGGGCGCGCGCGATCTGGCTGCCCGTTGGGCGCGTGACTACGAACGGCTCGGCGAGACGGAATACCTGCGCGAGTTCGAAGACCTGACGCTGGTGCGTGTGCTCCTGGCGCAAGATAAACCATCTGCGGCATTGGCGCTGCTGGATACGTTGTTGCCGCTGGCTGAGGCTGCCGGGCGAATGGGAACGGTGATCGAAATCTCGGCCTTGCGCGCCTTGGCCTTGTGGGCTTTGGGTGATCCTTCGGCAAGCCCTTCGGCAAGCTCAGGAGGGCCCTCAGGACAGGTTCCGAGCAAAGCACTGGGGGCACTGGAACGGGCGCTCCAATTGGCCGAACCGGAAGGGTACGCGCGCGTGTTTATTGACGAAGGAGAGCCAATGGCCGAATTGTTGCGTTACGCTGCCGCCCGAACCATTGCGCCAGAGTACGTGCGGCGGCTGCTTCAGGCATTTGGGATACGGGAGTATGAGAGTATGGGAGTGTGGGAGTGTGGGAGTATGGGAGTATGGGAGAGGAACGCCCATCCCCCCACACTCCCACACTCATAGAGCCTCTAACCGACCGCGAAATGCAAGTGCTCCAACTCCTCGCCGATAGGCTCTCCAACTCTGAGATCGCACAGCGGCTCTTTATCTCGTTGCCGACTGTCAAATCGCACACGCGCAACATCTACGGCAAACTTGGCGTCCACAACCGGAAGGATGCGGTCGTTCGAGCCAGGGCGTTGGGTATTTTGGCTTTGTGAAGGGTTCGTAAGCGTTCAGGGGAGTGGGGAAAATGCTTGACAAGACCTCCGAGGTTTACGAAGCGGTGCTCTTGTGGAGACTTTGAACGGCACATCACTCACTTTCCAAGCCAAATCACGGCCAAAACCTCGGAGGTCTGAACGCTTAATCGGCCACGGTCATCGTTTCGGCCACCTGAGAACGCGGATTTCAAGACAGTAACGGATCAGGCTCAATTCTCGGGGTTTATTTCGAGATTCAGTGTGCTAATCCGTTGATGTCCTGGCATCCGCGTTCTCATCCTCTCCTCTCAGCGCAAATCATACCTCAATCATACTGTTGGGATGATGCGGATACTACCTCTTTGTGCTATACTGTGACTGACATTGGAAATACCTACTCAGCCGCTCGGCCTGGATTGTCAAATCCAGGCCTGGGGCGACACGAGACGCGGATTCCTAATAAACACGGGAGCGGTTCGCGATGACGGAGCAAGCCAGGTATCAGATTCGAGTTCAGGGTTGGATCGGTGAACGCTGGGCAAACTGGTTCGATGGGATGACGATGATCTACGAAGGCACAGAGGATGATTCGCCCATCACCATACTCAGCGGCCCAGTTGTTGACCAGGCCGCCTTGCGCGGCCTTCTGGCCAGAATCTGGGACTTAAAGTTCTATTATTGTCAACTTATATTGCACAAATAGTCTTCCCACAAGGGACTTATAAGTCTATCTTCCT
>JAUWOI010000242.1 GCA_030612185.1 Anaerolineae bacterium | reverse complement strand
TCGTTTGCTCTGAAGTTAAAGCTATATTCATGTGGCATCTCGAATCTCCTCCTCGAATCTCCGTGTATGACCGCAATGCTACCACACCTTACGATTATACTCGGAAATCGCGAGGATGCCAACCAGGCACCACCCCGCTTTCTCCACCCCGACCGGTGGAAGCGAGTAAAAAGCGCAGAGCGATATCCTGAGCAAGCGGAGTGTCGATCTTGTCTGAGCACCAGCGGCAGGTACACTATGGAAGACCTGGAGGTTTTACTTCCCATGCGCACACGTCCAGAAAACGCACCGCCACGTCCTCGTCTCCGAAACTGCGCACCCACAGCCCCACGTCCCCCATCAGCCAGGTGCCGTCCTCGACGGTGGCGGCATACTCGTCATTGATGTAGCAATGGCAGGCGTGGCCTTCGCATGTCACGCGCAGCCGGTTGGGCTGTTGGCCTCGATGGACGTGGGGAAACTGCTGCCAGTCCACCAATGCCATTTCCCCGCCATTGGCCACCTGCAGGACTGCGTAGTAGCCGTCGCCCCCGACGGCGAAGACGTAGTAGCGGGCGGAATCCTGGGCGCGGTAGACCAGGCCGTAGCCGTTGAAGTCGGGGCCGGAGAGTGGGATAGCCTCTACCTCCAAAGTGAAATCGCCGCTGGGATGGCCCAGCAGCGACGTCGTGGTTTCGTTTTGAGAGGCTTTCAGGTCCAAAGGCAGGCCAGGCGCTCCCCAGTCGGGAGGGCGGGTAGGGCGGGGGCTGTTCCAGCCCAGCGCCAGCGCGACGATCAGCACCAGCGCACCCGCTACCACCAGCGCCAGCAACCCCAGCGTGACCCTCCACAGCCAGCGGCTTTGGTCATTTGTCATTGGTCGTTGATCACTTCACAGATTACCGCCCAAAAAGGACACGCTCCCGTTCGTAGAGTTTGATCGCGACGAAGGTGAGCGCCACGCCGGCGACAGCGGTCACAGCGGCCGAGACGGTCACGTTGAACGCATCCAACGGTTCGCCCCGCATCACCTGGTTGATGAGCAACTGCTGGCCGAAGGTGGGGATCAGCATCATCCACAGTTTGACCTTGACCGGCACAAAGGCCAGGAACATGCCAGGCAATGCCGGGATCAGCGGGAGGAATGTGAGATAGTTCTGCGCCTCCTTGAAACTGCGGGTGAAGGTGGCGATGATCATCTGCAAGGCAGCGGCCAGCAGCATCATTGGGACCGCGATCAGAAAAATGACGCCCAGCGCCGAGGGGTGCAGGCTGATCTGGACGCCAAAGGACTCTGTGGGCATGACATTCAGCATGATCAGGAACCCAACCAGCGTTTCGATAACTCCAATCACAGTGAAGACCAACGCGGCGGCCAGTTTACCCAGCACGAGTTCACTGCGGGCCACGGGGTTGATCAGCAGCGGCTCCAACGAACCGCGCTCCCGTTCGCCGGCCGTCGTATCAATGACCAGATACATCCCGCCGATAAAGACCGAGAAGATGATGAAGTAGGGCATGATGTTCAGGAAAAATGCCGCCTGGCTCTGGGGCGTGGAGACGTCAGCACGTTCAACTGCCAGCGCCGTCACGAGGCTGGGATCCACGCCGCGCGCCAGCAGCCGTAGCGTGCCGATCTGCTGGCTGTACGCCTGGAGTAATCTGGAGGCGCGGTTTACCGAGATGGACGCCGACTGGCGCGAATCGTCCACTATGAGGCGCACCGTCGCCGGACGTCCCGTGCTGAAGTTCTTCTCATAATCTGCGGGAATGACGAGCACCACATCGTGGTCCCCGGCGCGCACGCTCGCCTCCGGGTTGTCCGGCCCAGGCTGGATTTCGGCCCCGTTCTGCTCCAGGAACTGGATCAGCGCCGGCCCATTCTGGGCACCCACCACCGGCAGGGCCAGGGGCTGTTCGGCCTGAGTAGACATAGTCCGCCCCATCACAATGAACAGCAGAGCCATCAGCAAGGGGCCGATCAAGGGATAGAACAGCGATCCGGCCAACGTGCGCCGATCGCGCAAATTGTCTATCACTTCTTTCTTGAAAATGATGCCGATGTGTTCGATCATCGTTGTAGCCCCTCTTCCGAACCAATTACCGTCACGAAGGCATCTTCCAGGTTAGCCTGGCCGGTAGTCTGCCGTAGTTCATCAGGTGTGCCGCTGGTCACTATCTTGCCGAGGGCGATCACCACAATGTGGTCACACAGCGCCGAGACCTCCTGCATCACGTGGCTGGAGAAGAGCACAGTCTTGCCCTCGTCTCGCAGGCGACGGATGAACGTCCGCATGTTACGGGTGCTCATCACGTCGAGCCCGGTGGTCGGCTCGTCGAGCAGCACGTTCTGGGGACTGTGCACCAGGGCGCGGGCAATGGCAACCTTGAGCCTCTCGCCGTGCGAGAACCCCTCTGTGCGCCGGTCAGCGATCTCTTGCATGTCCAACATTTTGATCAGAGCGTTTATACTCTTTTCCAAAGCGGCACCCTTCAGGCCTTGCAGACGGCCGTAGTAGCGGATGTTCTCGCGTGTGGTGAGACGGGGATAGAGTCCATGACTATCGGGCAGAGCGCCGATCCGCTGCTGGGCCTCGCGCGCGGCGCACCCCGTGTCGTAGCCGTCCACATTTGCCGTCCCACGATCTGGCTTGAGCACAGTGTAGATGATGCGCAGGGTAGTCGTCTTGCCAGCGCCGTTGGGCCCAAGCAGCCCCGTGATCCGACCATCGGGGGCGGTAAACGTCACGCCTTGCAGGGCGATCACGTCGCCAAAGGATTTGTGCAGATTCTTGACTTCAATCATGGTTTTACCTCATTCGCCTCAGGGCTGGGGCCGGCAAAGTTGACAAAGAACGGCATCGGACGGATCTCACTGATGCAAGCAGTGTCCAGTTCCTGGACCGTGCCGCTCTCGATGAACTCAGTGGCGATACGAGGGACGCAACCCCGCAAGATAATGCCGTGTCCCTGGCCCGGCGCGACCAGGTGCAAACTGTTGGGGAGCGTCCTGGCCGCCTGATCGCCGTTTGAGGGCGGCGTCACGGGGTCGGCCTCGCCGGAAAGTAACAACACTGGGACATCCGAGGTGACCGGTGCTTTGAAGTCTGCAGAAACCTCAGTCACGGGCCAGAGCGCGCAGACTTTTTCCAGTTCGCGGTACCACTCCCCCAGGTAGGCTTGCTTTTCCGCATCGCTATTGCCCACAAACTCCTCCCCTTCGTAAAAGAAGGGCACATCTTCCGCGCACACCACCGAGTGGCTCATCCCCTCGCTGATATTGCCTTCCAGTTGCTGGCTGACGAGCAGGTGTTGCGCAGCCAGGCGGTTGAAGTCGCCGGTGGTCTGAGTGGTATAGATAAGTAGAGGCAGCAGCGCCACAGTTTCCTGGGAGTAACTGAGCAAGCGCATGGTTTGAGCGAACTGCTCCCGTGTGAAACTGACCTCGGTGGGCTCACCGGTTGTAGGATGAGACAGTCTCACTGCGACCGGCCCTCGATCCAGACTCTCCAGGAGCGATTTGAAATCCTGGCGCAGGTCGGGGAAAGCCTGGGCGCAGGCACTATCGGTGACGCAGCGTTCAAAGATCAGGTCAAGCGCGCGCTGGGCGTCGCTGGCGATGCTGATGCCCAGTGGCTCGTCCTGCGGGAGCACACCGTCCAGGATAACCGTCCGTACGTGGTCTTCGTGCTGGCGCAGGTAGGTCAACGCGGCCCTAGTCCCGTAAGAGACGCCGTACAGATTGATCTTGTCGTAGCCCAGGGCGGCCCGCACCTGGTCCAGATCGTCCATCGCAATCGAGGTCGTGTAGAGATTGAGATCCGCGTCAAGCTGGTTTAAGCAGTGGGTCAGCTCTTGCTCCAGGACCTCATCGTCGGAGGAGGAGAGCGTGTCTTCTGACGGCGGACAGTCCAACGGGTGCGATTGGCCCGTGCCCCGTTGGTCCACCAGAACGATGTCGCGATCCTGGTTGATGCGCTGGAAGGCAGACCGCACCGGCAGATAGTCCTGAGTGGCGGCGCCGCCTGGCCCACCGGTGATGAAGAATAGCGGGTCCGGGGCAGGGTCGCGGCTGAGCGCAGGGAGCACTGCGATCTTCAGGACGATCTGGCGTCCAGATAACGCGGCGCGATCCTCGTAGACAGTCAGTGTGCCGCACTTTGCGGGCAGCCGCGCGGACGAGCCGGGCGCCGAGAGATGGCACGGTTCCAGGGCGATGATGGGACCGGAGGGTATCTCAGAAGGCGCGGTCGTTCCAGCACAGCCTGCCACCCCTAACACCAAGAGTAGGCAAGTAGACAAGTAGACGAGTAGACAGGTAGACAAGGAAACTCGTCGTAAGTTGAAAGTCTTGATGAACATGCGTATTCCTTTGGTTGCAGTTACTACTACTCAGGTGCAACGCACTTTTGCTACAAGTTTGCCTGTTCTACGGTGCAATCTGCTGGACAAGTGCGTTGCACCTTTCATAATCTCGACTTTTGGGACTTATTCGTGCTGCGCTACCATTGTATCACAGTTTGTCCTGCCTGGCATCGGGCCCGCGACCGAAATTGGACTTGTACCTGGGTACAATGCTGAGACTCCCTCTAGTCAACTAAAATCCCGTTGTACCGGTGAAGTTGAAGGCGGCCAGTTTGAGAGCGGGCGCGCTGAGGATACCCGGGTCGGACCACACGCGGCGCGCCTTTCGCCCCACCGCCTCCGTCCCCGCCAACGCCTCGACGTAACTCTGGGTGAAGCGCAGGTTGCGCACCGGTCTCGTCAGTTCGCCGTGCTCAATGAGGAACGTGCCGTCGCGGGTCATCCCGGTCATCACCGCCTCGCGGGGGTGGACGGTGCGGGTGTACCAGAAGCGAGTGACGTAGAGGCCTCGTTCGGTCCCGGCTATCATTTCCTCAAGCCGGCTCTCCCCGGTGCCCATAAAGGCGTGCAGCGGAATCGGGCCAAGCCGGGCAGCGTTGAGCCAGGGATTGAACGGGTTGGCGGCGGGCAGCGCATGTCCTGTAGACTCCCGCCCGTCCCTGGCCGCCCGCGCCCGGTCGTAGACCACATCCCCGACAATGCCATCGCGCACGATATCCACCCGCTGGCGGGGCACGCCCTCAAAGTCGAAGGGCAGAGGCCAGCCAGCAGGGTCGCAGCCGTCGTCCCATAAGGAGATGAGCGGCGACATCAACCTCTCCCCCTGCCGTCCGCTCATCCAACTTCTCCCCTCCTGCACAGGGTTAGCGCCGGCGGCAGTGCTCAGTGTCGCCAGCAGGTCGTGGGTGGCGTAGGGCTCCAGCACGACCGGGTAGACGCCCGGCTCCACTGGCTGCGGGTTGCGGCTGCGTTGCGCTTTGGCGATGGCCTCCTCACCCAGCGCGACCACGTCCACCTCCGCCGCCTTCCACGATGCACCGGCTGCAAAACCCGAGCCCGAACTGTCGCCGGTCATCACCACCGTCGTCAAGTCAGCCTCCGTGGTGGGATGGTAGGCGAAGAGGCCATGGCTGTTGGCGACGGCCCACTCGTGGATAGCGGTGCGGAAGGCTCCGGCGGCGACGCAGCCCGCCCCTTCCGCCCGCTGACAGACCACGCACACAGCCCGTGCCCGCTCGGCAGGGCTGCACCCGGCGGTGGCCTCGTCGAAACCGGTAACCTCCGGCACGCTGGCGGGGTCCGGCAGGCCGGGGAAGCCGGGATCCTCGGGCCGGAGTCTGGCGGCGGCGACGGCGGCCTCGACCACCCGCTCCAGCCCGGTGTCGGTCAGGTCGTTGGTCGCTGCCACGCCCACGCGCTGTCCCAGCGCAGCGCGCACCACCAGGTAGTGGTTGGTCTCCGCCACGTGCTGGTGATTGGTATTGTTGGCGAAGCGGGTCAGTTGCTCCTCCAACCCCAGCAGCACCGCCTCGGTCTCGTCTGCTAGGTTGGCTGAGGAGAGCGAAAGCGCCCGCTTGAGCAGAACCTCGGTCTGTGCGCGTCCAATCATATCTTGACCTCTCAGGTTTGGCCGGACTGCTGTTGACCTAGTTGGTCATTAGTTATCGTGCCGGCCCAGTCTAATACGGCGTGGCGCTGCACGATGGTGAGGGGCACGCCGGCCTCAGATTCCAACCCGAAGGCCCCCAGGTCCCACCAGCGTACCCGGCCGGTCAGCGTCTCGCCGGTGCGCAGTTCGAAGCGAGTCGTCGCCCCCGATTCCAGCCCTTGTTGCAGGTAGCCGCTGAACGCCTTGCGATACCGCTCCCGGTGGTATTGTAGCGTCCCAAGCGAGACGTCGTAGTAGGCGGCGATAGAAGCCAGCACCTCGTCGTCCTCGCCCACGCGGCGGTAGTACTGTTCCATGTAACGCAGCGTGCCGGGCTCTAGGCCGATTTCCTCCTCGATCTCCCGCAGATTACCGCCGCCGTGGAATGCTCGCAGATAGCGCAGTTCGTCGCCCAGGCTCATCTTACACCTCCGGCCTTGCGGTAATAGGCGATGGCAAGTTTGTTGAGCGTGATCTCATCCCCGCCAGTCTCGCGGATGGTGATCTGGTAGGGGCTGAAGCCAACCACCGTTCCCTCGAAGGCCTGGCCGTCGAAGAGGATGAAGTGAAGCGACACACCAGCCTCCTGCTGCTCCTGCAAGTAAGCCAGTTCGAAGCCATCTACCCCTTCGGGCAGGTAGGCCCGCTTGCGGTCAATAGGACTCTTGGGCGGCCGTTCCTCAGCCATGCGGCGCATGTAACGACCGTTCCAGAAGCAGGCCTCTTTCTGCGTCAGTTCCTCCAGCGGCTTGCCGATCTCCGCTTCCAGCGCGGCCCGGTCTACGTCGAAGCGGGCCGCCAGTGCCAGCAGGTGCGCGATCTGCGTCTCCCGCGCTGGCGGGGACTTGGG
>JAUWOI010000396.1 GCA_030612185.1 Anaerolineae bacterium | reverse complement strand
AGCGGATTGAAGACCGAGACCTGTCCCGGTCGTCCCATCACCACGTCCCAGTGGCCCACCGCATAGAGGGCCAGCGGAGCCAGTGTTACCAGCGTTCCAGCCGTGACCCACGCCGCCCCCGGCCACAGTCGTCGCCCCCGTCCGGTAGATAGTAGCAAGAGGGCGAAAGTCATCAACACAATGGCCCTGAAGCGGGCTGGTAGGTAGGCATAGAAGCAGATGCCGTACAGAAGCCCGGCCAGCAGCCAGTCACGGCAGCGGCGCGAGCGGTAGGCCCGCGCGCCCAGCCACAGCGCCAGCGCCGGCGTCAGCGGCAGCGTGATGGCGCGGAAACCGATGCGGCTGAGGTGCACGTGCCACAGCATGGTCGCCAGAATCACCGCGCTCAACAGTGCCACGCGCCGGTTGAACCAGGCGCGGGCCATCAGGTAGGTAGCAGGAATTGTCAATGTGCCACATAAGGCCGCTGCCAGGCGCAGAGCACCTGGCGTGCGACCCAACAAGTTCACTGTGGCGGCGATGAGGTAGATAAACAAGGGTTCGCGGCCACGGTTGGCCGCGAAGTAGACCGGCCACTGGCCCGTGAAAACGTGAATGCCCAGGGCATCCAGGCCGTTGAATGCTTCGTCGTGATAGAGCCCCGGTGGAATCTTCCCCAAAGCGAGGACGCGCAATGCCGCTGCTAGCGCTGTCAGACTTGCAACTAGAGCCCACCCACTCACCCAACCGCGCCAGCGATCTGGTGGAACCTCACCTCTCGCCAAACTTGCCAAAGCGGACAAATTATAGCACAATGCAAGTGTCTGTCAAACCTCTGTGAAGTTGACGTAAAAGGAGGGCCTATGCGTGTCTTGATGATCTCCAAAGCCTGTCTGGTGGGCGCTTACCAGCGCAAACTGGAGGAAATTGCCTGTTTCCCGGGCGTTGAGTTGATGGTCGCCGTGCCGCCATCGTGGTACGATGGCAGCCGCGTAGTCCGGCTGGAGCGAGCCCACACTGCCGGTTACGAATTGGTCGTCGAACCTATCGCGTTCAACGGGAATTTCCACCTCCACTTTTATCCTCGTCTGAGGCAGCGCCTTCGAGCCTTCGCTCCCGACATCGTGCACGTGGACGAGGAGCCCTACAATTTTGCCACTTTCCACGCCCTTCGGCTGGCCAAAAGGTCCGGTGCCCGTGTGCTGTGGTTCACCTGGCAGAACCTGAACCGGCGCTACCCATTTCCCTTCCGCCTCATTGAACGCTATAATCTGCGCCATGCTGACTACGGTATCGCAGGCAGCGCGGGGGCGGCAAAGGTCTGGCGCGAGAAGGGCTATGCCGGCCCACTGGCCGTCATCCCGCAGTTCGGTGTGGATCCAGATATTTTTGTCCCGCGTTCCGGCGAGCGAGACCCCGCCCGTGGCTTTCTCATCGGGTACGTGGGACGGTTGGTGCCGGAGAAGGGGGTAGATCTGCTGCTGGAGGCGGTGGTCGGGTTGCCAGGCGTGTGGCGGCTGGCGATTGTGGGGAGCGGGCCGGAACTGAACCGGCTGAAACTGCTCGCCCGCCGTCTGGAGTTGGCCGACAGGATCTCCTTCGAGGGAGAGATTCCCTCCTTGCGTATGCCGGCCTTCTACCGGGAACTGGACGCGCTGGTGGTCCCTTCCCGCTCCCGGCCCAACTGGATCGAGCAGTTCGGGCGGGTGCTGATTGAGGCGATGGCCTGCGGTGTGCCCGTCGTTGGCTCCGATTGCGGCGAGATCCCCAACGTGGTGGGGGATGCTGGTCTGATCTTCCCCGAGGAGAACGCCGGGGCGCTGCGGGAGCACTTGATGCGCCTGACGCGTGAGGCCGACCTGTGGGCCGACCTGGCCCGGCGCGGGCGGGAGCGAGTGCTGGCCCACTTCACCCAGGCACAGGTTGCTGCGCAGACGGTGGCGGTGTACCGGGAAATGACCAATGACCAATGAACCAATGAACTGATGAACAACGAACAAGAGTTAATCGCTGACGGCTGACTGCTAACTGCTACGATGAAAGGAGCGCGATGTTTGACACATTCGAAGAAGCACGACGTTATGTGGAAGAGAACGGTGTACAAATGGTTGACCTCAAGTTCGCTGACCTTTGGGGGCGCTGGCATCACCTCACGATTCCCCAGAGCCAGTTTGTTCCGGCGCTCATGGAGACTGGCGTCGGATTCGATGGCTCTGCTGTCGGCCTGAAGTCAGTCAAGGCCGGTGATATGGTGCTGGTGCCTGATCTCTCTACTGGCTTTGCCGACCCCTTTTGGGACGCACCCACCCTCAGTTTCATCTGCACGACGCTGGAGGCTGACACGAAGGCGGTCTTTCTCAACGACCCGCGCAATATTGCCCGCCGTGCCGAGGAGCACCTGATCGAGAGCGGCATCGCCGATCGGAGCCAGTGGGGGCCGGAGTTCGAGTTTTACGTCTTTGACAGTGTGGCCTACGAGAATGAGATGAACCGTGCTGGCTACAGCGTCGAATCGGGCGAGGCTGCCTGGCGCAGCGGCGCAGGGGGGCACGGTCACTACATCCCGCTTCACGGCGGCTATCACGCTATTCCTCCCAATGACACACTCTACAACCTGCGCACCGAGATGAGCCTGCATCTCCGGGCGATGGGGGTGCCGGTCAAATACCACCACCACGAGGTGGGTGGGCCGGGCCAGTGCGAGATTGAGACGCCGCTGATGGGCCTCCTGGGGGCCGGTGCCGCGACGATGATCGTCAAGTACGTCACCAAAATGGTCGCCCACCAGCATAGCCAGACGGCCACCTTTATGCCCAAGCCGATCTATGGCGAGGCCGGGTCGGGGATGCACTTCCATCAGCATCTGTTCAAGGGTGATCAGAATGTATTCTACGACCCCGCAGGCTACGGTCTGTTGAGCCAGACGGCGCTGCACTACATCGGCGGGCTGTTGCTCCACGGGCCGGCACTGCTGGCCTTCACCAACCCCAGCACCAACTCCTACCGGCGACTTGTGCCTGGCTTCGAGGCTCCGGTCAATGCCTTCTTCTCCATCGGCAACCGGAGTGCCGCTGTACGCATCCCACGCTACGCTACCCAACCTGACCAGATACGCTTCGAGTTCCGCCCGCCGGACGCCACCTGTAACGCCTATCTGGCGCTGGCCGCGCAACTCCTGGCTGGACTGGACGGCATCCGCCGCCGGATTGATCCCACCGAAGCCGGCTTCGGCCCGATAGATGCCGACGTCTTTTCCTGGACAGATGAGCAGCGGGCGGAGATCCGGCCGCTGCCCTCTTCGCTCAAAGAGGCTCTGGACGCCCTGGCGACCGGTCACGATTTCCTGCTGACCGGAGACGTCTTCAGCGAAGGCTTGATCGAGCGCTGGATCGCTTTCAAGATGGACGAGGAGTACTATCAGGTGTGCAACCGCCCGCATCCCTATGAGATGGAACTCTATTTCGACGTGTGAGCGTTGACACCTGTCGCTTCTCAGGCTATAATCGGGCTGTGGGGGAGAACGAGGACTTTCACCGCGACCTGGCGCTTTGCTGCGCCTTTTGCAGAAGTGGGACGTGACCGTCATCCGCTCCGCAGATTTGCTGCCCTGCTCCGCGAACAGATTATCTCAGGAGATACTCTATGACTATTAAATTCGGCACTGACGGCTGGCGTGCCGTCATCTCTGACACCTTCACCTTCGCCAACCTGCGGCTGGTAGCCCAGGCCATCGCCGATTACGTGCTGGAGGAGGCTGGCGACGACCGGCCCGAGGTGATCGTCGGGTTCGATACCCGTTTCCTCTCCGACCGCTACGCGGCCGAGGTATCTTGCGTCATGGCCGGCAACAACATCGTCACTCACCTCACCCGCGCCGACGCCCCAACACCGGCCATCTCCTATGCCGTTGTCCACAAGCAGGCTGTCGCCGGCGTGGTAATCACTGCCAGCCACAACCCGCCGCGTTACAACGGTCTCAAACTCAAGGCCGATGTCGACCCGACCTACTACACCCGCTGCGACATCCCGCTCCGCCGCCCTGTCGCTAAGGCGGAGATGGTCGCCCGGTTGACCGGGATGTGCCGGATGCCCTGGGTGGTCAGGAGATCGTCGAAGTGAAAACACTCGATGGCGTCCAGTACCTGCTGGCCGACGACTCCTGGCTCCTGATCCGCCCATCAGGAACCGAGCCGGTGTTGCGCGTCTACGCTGAAGCGCGGGAGTCGGGAATGGTCAAGGAACTGTTGTCCTATGGGGAGCATGTGGCCGGTGGACAATGAGCCTACGCAAACTACTATGATGATGCGACCTTTTTTCCTCGCCATCGAGGGTGCTATCGGTGTGGGGAAGACGACACTGGCTCGTTTGCTGCAACCCCGCTTCAAAGCCGGGTTGCTATTGGAGGTTTTTGAGGAAAACCCTTTCCTTTCTGACTTCTATGCCAATCGCGCCCGTTATGCCTTCCAGACCCAGATGTTTTTCCTGTTGAGCCGCTACCGGCAGCAGCAGGCGATATCGGCGCTTCTGGCGCGCGGTCCTCTCATCGCGGACTACACCTTTGCCAAGGATAGTCTCTTTGCCCGCTTGAATCTAGAAGGTGACGAATTGGAGATATACAAGCGGCTATATGGTGTGCTGGCCGATCGTATTC
>JAUWOI010000053.1 GCA_030612185.1 Anaerolineae bacterium | reverse complement strand
GTTGAAAACGCCTACTTGTTGAAATTTACCTTGTTCAAGCTAACTGATCACCACCATATATGGGCAAATTCTGCACAATACCCCCATATATGGCGGTAAGGAAATTGGCGATTTCATAAAAATTTTCAGCGAACGGACAGTTGGTAGATTGGTATATTGGTAGGTTGGAGCTCGGCTTCCCAATTTACCAATTTACCAGTTTCCCCATCTACCAATCTACCAGTTTCCCCATCTACCAATCTCTCAACCTATGCATGCTCGTGGAATCCCTTGCCCGTCTTCTCTCCCAGATGCCCGGCGCGGACGCGCAACTTGAGCGGGCGGGAGGGACGGAAGCGGGGCCCCAGTTCCTGCGCCAATGCCTCCATCGTCTCTACCACCGCGTCCAGGCCGATCTTGTCGGCAATGACCAGGGGGCCAACCCGCTCGCCGCCGTAGGTCATCCCCGTGCCGGCGACCATTGACATATCAATGTCGGTGATGCTGGCGATGTTCTCCTGGATGCAAAGGGCGGCTTCGTTGATCAGGGGATACATCAACCGCTCGATGGAAAACTTGGTGCCGGCGGGCACAGCCCCGGACGCCTGAAGTTCCTTGATCATCCCATTGACCGCGTCCGACTCGCCGCCGGGGTGGTCATAGAAGCCCGCGCCGGACTTCTCGCCCATCCGTCCGGCCTCGACCAGTTTGAAGAAGAGCGAGGCAGGGCTCATCCGCTCGCCGTACTCGGAGTATAGATACTCTCCCACGTGGCCGCACACGTCAATGCCCAGCATATCCATCAGCGTGAAAGGCCCCATCGGCATGCCCCACGCGACAACCGCCTGGTCAATCTCCGTCGCCGTCGCTGCTCCCTCCTCCAACGCTTTGGTCGCCTCGTTGAGGTAGGGCATCAGGAGCCGGTTGACCAGGAAGCCCGGGCACTCCTGGACCACTACCGGGAGCTTGCGCAGGCTCTCGGTGAACATCACCACGTCGTCCACTGTCTCCTGGTCGGTGTCGAGGCCGGGAATGACCTCGACCAGTTTCATAATGCTGGCGGGGTTGAAGAAGTGCATGCCGATCATCTTGTGGGGCTTGTTCGTGGCCGCGCCCATCTCAGAGATCGAAAGCGCCGAGGTATTGCTGGCGAAGATCGTCTGCTCGGGGCAGACCTTCTCCAGTTCTTTGAACACGGCCCGCTTGATTTCCATCTTCTCGGGCACTGCCTCGATGACAATGTCCACGTCCTCGAATTCGTCGTAGGTGAGGGTCGGAGTGATCAGGTCCAGTTTGGACTGCATTTCGCCCTCGCTCATCTTCCCCTTGTCCACCCGCCGCTGGTAGATGGAACGGGCCTTCTCCATCCCCTTATCCAGCATTTCCTGATCAATATCTTTGAGCACCACCGGCAGGCCGGAGTAGGTGATGACCTGGGCAATCTCGCCGCCCATTGTCCCTGCGCCGACCACTCCTGCTTTGAAGATGTACATGTCTGTTACCTCCTCGTGTTGGTATATCGGTAGATTGGTAGATTGGTAGGTTGGTATATTGGTGTGCTATTTCTCCACCAGTGATTCGGGCGTGACTGTATAGGGTGGGCTATCTTCGTGAAGAAGCCGGTCGCCGTACTCTTGATGTCCCTGTTGTCGCTTGCGAATGTAACGAATGTAGCCGTTGAGCGAGCGCAGAGCACTGTGACAAAGTTCACGTTGACGAGGCAACTCCTCAGAGGTGTATCCCACTTCGTCGCAGATGACAAAACCACTCAGGGTTTCGTCGAGAGAGCCACGAGCGATGTAATAGAAACGCAGGCTGTCCAGGTAGTGATAGCGCCCATAGCCCTCAGCAATATTCAGTACCACACTAACCGCTGCCTTGCGCATCTGGTGGGTCAGGTTGTACATCTCCTCCGGTGGCAGCCCGCCACGAGTACTCGCGGTGGCAGTTCAGCAACACGATACGCCTCGCGCAAAACCTGCAACGCCAGTTGATAGCACTCCAGATCCTCAAACCCACGTTGTCCCCGTCCCGCCACGCCCTCCTCCTAATCTACCAGTTTCCCAATCTACCACCTCATAGCGGTATCCGTTCCAGAATCAGCGCCCCGCCCTGACCACCGCCTACGCACATCGTGTCCATGCCATAGCGTGCCTCACGCCGCTGCATCTCGTGAGTTAATGTGGCGATCAGTTTGGCAGCGGTGCAGCCCACGGGGTGTCCCAGAGCAATAGCGCCGCCGTTGACGTTGACCTTATCCCAGTCCCAGTTGTGTCCCTGGGCCTTCATCTCCTTGGCGTCTGCCAGTACCTGCGCGGCGAAAGCCTCGTTCAGTTCGATCAGTTCAATGTCGTCCAGGCTGAGGCCCGCTCGCTTAAGTGCCTTGGGCATGGCATAGGCCGGGCCGATGCCCATGTAGGCTGGGTCCACCGCCGCGTAGGCGTAACTGACGATGCGGGCTGTGGGCTTGAGACCCAACTCCTTCGCCTTCTCCGCTGTGCAGACGATCATCGCAGCAGCGCCATCGGTGATGGGGCAGGCGTTGGCCGGAGTCACTGTGCCGCCCTTCTTGAAAACGGTCGGGTAGAGCGCTGCCTTCTGCACCGTCAGGCCAGGGTTGATCGTCTCGTCGTGGATGATCTTCTCTCGCGCCACCTCTCGCCCGGCCACCTTCTTGATGATTTCGACAGGGATGATCTCGTCGTCGAACTTCCCCATCCGCTGGGCCATAAACGCCTTCTTGTGGGATTGGACGGCGTACTTGTCCTGCTCCTCGCGGGAGAGTTCGTACTTCTCCGCCAGGTTCTCGGCAGTGCCGCCCATGATCAGCCCACAGATGGGATCGGTCAGCCCCTCCCATAGGGCGTCGGTCAGTTCGGCGTGGCGGAGTTTGTAACCCCAGCGGGCCTTTTTGAGAATGTAGGGGATGTCGCTCATGCTCTCGGTGCCGCCGCAGAGATAAACCTCTCCATCGCCTGCCTGGATGGCCTGGTAGGCCGAGGTAACGGACTGTATGCCAGAGGCACAGTTGCGCTGGACGGTGAAACCCGGCACCTCGATGGGCACCCCTGCCATCAGCGCCGCCACCCGGCCGATGTTGGCCGCGTCGGAGGGTTGCCCAATGCAACCCAGGATCACCTCATCTAGCACTGCCGGATCCAGCCCTGTGCGCTCGAACACCGCCCGAAAGACGATCTCGGCCAGGTCTTGAGCCCGCTTGCTACGCAGCGCACCGCCGTGAGCACCTACTGGCGTGCGCACCGGACTTACGATAACGACTTCCTTCACTCATGCACCTCCTTACTGTTGGGGGGCGCTTCTCAGACCCTGGATAACCGTTTCCAAGGCCGCCTGATAAAGCGCCTCGCGCTCCATTCCCACCATCGCCCGCCGCAGCGGGTGGTTCATCAACTCCAGCACGCCATTCAGCATCGCCCACAGGGTGCTGGCGGCCAGTCGGACGTCGCAGCAGCGGAACATCTCTTCATCAATACCCTGCTGAATCGTCTTCATTACCCAACCCAATCCCTCCAGGCTGGCAGACAGTACCTGCTGATAGACTTCCGGCGTGACCGAATCCTGAAAGCGGCCACGGTCCATCGCCATCAACAGCCGGAAACACTCTGGCTCCTCATTGAAGAAACGCAGGTAGGCTTGGCCCAACCGCCGCAGTTGCTCGTCGGCCGGGAGGGACTCCGCCGTCACGTAAGCCTGCTCTAATTCCTCGATCAGTTCGTCCAATGTCTCCAAAAGCAAATGAGCAAGGATAGTCTCCTTGCTCTCAAAATACAGATATACGGTGCCTTTGCTGACTTCCGCTCGCTCGGCTACGTTGTCCACCGTGGCACGGTGGAAGCCGTTCTCGAAGAAAACGTCATGGGCCGCCTGGAGGATAGACTGCCGCCGTTCTTCCTTTTCCCGTTTGCGACGCGCTCTGGTCGTCACACAGACACCTTATGTACTAACTCGCGGTCATTAACTGACTTGTAGTCATTATACAACGAAAAGTTGGCGCTGTCAATAGGCTGGCGACAATTTTAAGGTATGCTGCGCTTGTGTCTCCTCATTGCTGTGTTATAATGAAATGCCAGATAGCAACCGTTCACAGGAGGCAGCGTGCGTCGCTCAAAAGTCCGGCGAACGCGTATCATAATCTGGATTATCAGCCTGGTGGTCGTCATCAGCATGGGGCTTAGCCTGACGGTGACTCTCGTGCCGCCACGTCCTCCCACGCCTACCCCTGTTCCCACCTCTACTCCTTTCCCAACCCGCACGCCCACTCCCACTCCCGCGTGACGACCAACACAGACGGGGATATCATACAGTGGATAAAAGATGAAGACCCCCACCCGAGCATCTGGCGACTTTTCACGTGGGAGTTGGACAAGATCTTCCCCGACGTGGACTATCGTTGGTGGGCGGCCTGACGCCGTAGGGGGGTAGCCGTTTGTCGCCCGAAAATATGCACCTGTCCTGAAGGAGGCAGGCTATGACCAGAAAACCACTCAAGATCCTGTTTCTCTCCGCCGAGGCGGTTCCCTTCGCCAAGGTGGGTGGGTTGGCTGACGTGGCCGGCTCGCTGCCCAGGGCTATTCGCGCGCTGGGCCACGACGTGCGGCTGATGATGCCGCGCTATGGCGCCATCCGCAGCGACCAATTCCACTTTGAAAAGATCGGGGAGCCCTTCTCCATTCCAGTTGGGCCTGGGGAGGAACGTGTCCACCTGATTGGCAGCACCCTTGATGGGGAGGTCCCCGTCTATCTTACCTGGAATGACCTGTACTTCTCCTCCCGCGATCGTGTCTATGGCTTCGAGGACGACGCCCAGCGTTTCGCTGTCTTCGGACATGCATGCCTTGCCGCGCTCCACCTCCTGGACTGGAAACCAGACGTGATACACGCCAACGACTGGCACACGGGTATCGTGCCGACCTGGCTGGACACTGCTGGGCGGAGGGACAAGTTTTTCCGCGACATTGCCACCCTCTTCACCATCCACAACCTGGCCTATCAGGGCATCGCTGGCTGGCTGATTATGACCTTCGCACAGATGGAGTACGTGAAGCATCTGCCCGTCGAGCAGCCCGGGGCGGTAAACTGGATGGCTCAGGGCATTGCCCACGCTGATCTGATCAACACGGTCAGCAAAAAATATGCGCAGGAAATCCTCACACCGGAGATGGGGATGGGATTAGACTCTCTGCTGCGCGAGCGACAGGACCGGCTCTTCGGCGTGCTCAATGGGATTGACTACGAGCAGTGGAACCCGGCCACAGACCTTAACATCCCTCACCGCTTCGATACCGAGACGCTCAACCGGCGGGCGGCCAATAAGACCGCCTTGCAGCAACAGGCACGCCTCCCCGTGCGACCCGACGTGCCCCTGGTCGGCATGGTCACACGGGTGGACGAAGTCAAGGGGATGGACCTGATGGAGCCGGTGCTGGAACGGCTTCTGGGAGGAGAGGCCCAGTTTGTCCTGCTCGGTACCGGGATGCCCCAATACCACGAAATGTTCGAGCGCGTCCAGGCCCGCTTCCCCGATAGGATGCGTGCTTTCCTCAAGTTCGATGCCGCGCTGGCGCGGCGCATCTACGCTGGCGCGGACATGTTCCTGATGCCCAGCGCCGTCGAGCCATGCGGGCTGGGGCAGATGATCGCCATGCGCTACGGCTGCGTGCCTGTCGTGAGGATGGTCGGCGGCCTTGCCGATACAGTCACCGATTATACGGCCAAGCGGCGCCGTGGCACAGGGTTCACCTTCACAGACTATGCCCCCGAGGCTTGCCAGGATGCACTGGAGCGGGCGCTGAAGGTCTACCACAACAAGGAAGCGTGGCGCAGGTTGCAGCAGCGGGGAATGGCGGTTGACTTCTCCTGGTCGGCGTCGGCGCAAGAGTACATCAAACTCTACCGCCGGGCGATTGAATTGCACGGAATATAGGAGGGTGCAGCGGGGAGCCGCCGTGCGTCGCTCTGTTTTGATGACTGACGCGGTGATTGAGGAGCAGGCCATCTAAATGTCACACCTCAAAACCGGTGCACCATCTGATCAACGTCTCGCTCAAACCCCAAAGGAGTCTTACATGCGCCACGCACCACGCATCACGCATCGTGCATCGCACATCACGATGGAGTTCCACCTCTCCCGCAAAGCACGAGACCGATATCAGTTTGAGCAATCCCTGTTTTCCCTCAGCGGAAACGTCATCTTTGCCAACTTTCACGCCGCGCGGGTGTTCGCACTGAGGATGAATGAAAAGCGGGACCTGGTCAGGTTCCCGGAGCAAGCCGTGAAAGCCGGGCAGATCAACGCAATGGGGCTGATAGACGAAATTATGCACTACGTGGTCGGCTTGTACTGCGAACAGAAGAAGCCCAAAGTGATGCGGCAGGCGCTGGACTGGCTGTACGAAGAACTGGGTCAAGAAGCGGTGGACGCGGCTCTGTACCGATTTGCGGACGAATTTCCCCCCCTGACCGTCTACCGGCGCGAGATCGCGCTTGAAGACTACCTGGAGGGAGAAACCGCCAGCGTTCCCCATCGCCAAGTCGTGCTGGAAGAGATGTTGATGCTTTGGCTGGCAAATGCCAACCCGGCCTTCTCCCCATTTCTGGAACTGTTCGACGACACCGCGCTGGACAAGGAAACAGATTATCGGCAAGTCATATCTGGTCTGCACGAGTTCTTCGAGACGCAACCCCCCTTCGGCCCCGAGAACCAGAACCTGGTGGATATGCTACGCCGCCCCGCCATCGCTGTACCCCACTCGCTTCCTGGACAACTGGAGTACATTCGGGAACAATGGGGGTACTTGCTGGGGGGATACTTGTACCGTCTGCTCAGCAGCCTGGACTTGATCAGAGAGGAAGAAAAAGCGATCTTCCTGGGGCCTGGCCCCAGCCGGGTGGTCGAGTTCACAGGGTTGGAACTGGAGGCCGAGCGTTTCAGCCCCGATTTGGAGTGGATGCCCAGTTTGGTGTTGATTGCCAAGAACGCCTACGTGTGGCTCGACCAACTCTCCAAGCAATATGACCGCCCGATGACGCGGCTGGACTATATTCCCGACGAGGAACTGGACACCCTGGCTCGCCGGGGCTTTACCGGCTTGTGGCTGATCGGCCTCTGGGAGCGCAGCGTGGCATCGCGAGAAATCAAACAAATGTGTGGGAATCCCGAGGCTGTCGCGTCGGCCTACTCGCTGTTTGATTACCAGGTCGCGACCGATTTGGGAGGTGACGAGGCATACCAGGATTTGCGGGAGCGAGCGTGGAGACGAGGGATTCGTCTGGCCAGCGACATGGTGCCCAACCACGTGGGCATTGACGCTAAATGGGTCATCGAGCACCCAGACTGGTTCGTCTCGTTGGACTATAGCCCATTCCCATCCTACACTTTCAATGGCCCCAATCTGTCGCGGGATGAGCGCGTGGGTATCTATCTGGAAGATCATTACTACGACCGCAGCGACGCGGCGGTAGTCTTCAAGCGGGTGGATCACTGGACCGGCAGCGAGAAGTACATCTACCACGGCAACGACGGCACCAGTATGCCCTGGAACGACACCGCCCAGTTGAACTACCTCAACCCGGAAGTCCGGGAGGCCGTGATCCAGATGATTCTGCGCGTGGCTCGCCAATTCCCCATCATCCGTTTTGACGCTGCGATGACCCTGGCCAAGAAGCACTACCAGCGCTTGTGGTTCCCGGAACCAGGCACGGGGGGGGATATACCCTCGCGGGCGGAACACGGCCTGACGCGAGCACAGTTTGATGCGCTCATGCCGAACGAATTCTGGCGCGAGGTGGTAGACCGCGTGGCGCAGGAGGTGCCGGATACTCTGTTGCTGGCCGAAGCCTTCTGGTTGATGGAAGGGTACTTCGTCCGCACTCTCGGCATGCACCGCGTGTACAACAGCGCGTTCATGAACATACTCAGGGACGAGGACAACGGAAAGTACCGCAGCGTCGTGAAGAACACACTGGAGTTCGATCCGCAAATTCTAAAGCGGTACGTGAACTTCATGAATAACCCGGATGAACGCACGGCGGTGGATCAGTTTGGCAAAGGCGATAAATACTTCGGCATTTGCACTATGATGGCGACGATGCCGGGTCTGCCGATGTTCGGGCACGGTCAAATCGAGGGTTTTACCGAGAAATACGGGATGGAATACCGCCGGGCGTACTGGGATGAACAACCGGACGGCTACCTGGTCAAGCGGCACGAGCGGGAGATCTTCCCGTTGCTGCGCCGGCGATATCTGTTTGCGGAGGTGGCGAACTTTCTGCTATACGATCTCTTTACCCCGGAAGGCTACGTCAACGAGGATGTCTTTGCTTACTCGAACCGCGTTGGCCCCTCGGCTGCGCCCTTCGACAGGCTCACCGCCACGAGTACTCGCGGTGGCAGGACAGGCGACGAACGGGCACTGGTGGTCTACCACAACAAGTACGCCGAGACCCGGGGATGGATTCGCACCTCCGCCGCTTATGCGGTGAAGACTGGGCAGGACGGCGACGAGAAGTTACTGGTGCAGAAATCTCTGGGCGAAGGTCTGGCGCTGCACGACGACGGAGACACCTTCACGATCTTCCGAGACTACGTCACCGGCCTGGAGTACATTCGGAGCAGCAAGGAGTTGTGCGAAAAAGGGTTGTACGTGGAACTGAGTGCGTACAAATGCCACGTCTTTCTCGACTTCCGCGAGGTGCGGGATAACGAGTTCCACCAGTATGCGCAACTCACAGCCTATCTGAACGGGCGGGGAGTGCCAGACATCGAAGAGGCCTTGAAAGAAGTGTTCCTGCGACCCATCCATCACCCGTTCAGGGAATTGGTCAATGCTGGCGCGTTCCGTTGGCTCGTGGATTCCCGCGTGACTGAGCCTGACGGACAACTCAATGCGGAAGTTGCGCCCCAGGTGGAACAGAAAGTGACTCAACTGCTCCGTGAGATCAAACAACTCACCGCAGGGAGTGGGGATGAGACGACGATTGCTCAGGAGATCCGGCAGAAGTTGGAGGCATTGCTGCATCTGCCCGTTCTGAGAAGCCGCTTCCCTCTGCCCCGCTCACGGAAGTACAAGTGGGCCATAGAATACTTGCAGGCTGGCCCTCCAGCGGAGTCTACCCCGGGCAAGGGCGAGGGGCTCAGGGCAGGCCCTTCGGCTCTGCTCAGGGCAGGCCTGCGTGACGATTCGGCGGTCTGGCCCACGCTCCTGGGTTGGCTCTTCACGCACGCTTTGGGGAAAGTTGTGGACGAGGCAGCCTTTGCGCGGATCAGCCGCAGTTGGATCGACGAGTGGCTGCTGGGCAAGATCATCGCCGTCGCACTGCAAGACCTGGGACTGGACGAAGGCGCGGCCTGGCAGGCGGTTGCGACGATCAAGATGCTCACCAGTCACCAGCGCTGGTTCGAAACGGAGGCCCCTAAGAAGAAGCAGGCATATCGCGTGTTGGAGTCTTGGCTGAAGGACGACGAGGTGCAGCAATTCCTACAGGTGAATCGCTACCGAGGTGTCTTGTGGTTCAACAAGGAAGCATTTGAACAACTGCTGTGGTGGATGCTGCTGGTGGCGGTGGTTACGATCAGCGCCGACCCTCTGCGTTCGACAGCGGAGGTAACTCAGGAAATCGTCACGGCTTACGACATCGTGAGGAAGTTGCAGCAGGCTGAAGAAGCATCGGGATACCAGGTAGAAAAACTGCTGGAAGCCGCAAGGAGGTGATCGCCTGATGGGAGGTTGAACTTCGCTTTGGCCTGCGCCCCATGAGCATTGAGATGAACTGATTGTCTGGAGGAAGCACACCTGGCGGGCCCCAATGCTCAGTTTTGGGCAAATGAACTTTACATAAGAAGAGACGCTAAGAAAGGAGGGTGTCGCGATGAAACAGAAGTTGATGGTGAAATATGCGTTCGTCTCCACACTGCTGGTAGCCGCCGCTTTGTACCTTCTGGTGTTGCCCTCTGACGGTGTCAATGCTGGTCCATCCGAACCCACCTCCGGGCTGGCAATGGACACCGGCGCCGGGCTCCAGCCCTACCAGACGCCCGATGCTGAATCATCCCACTCCGATGGTCGCCTGCTTGAGAGGGCTCCCTTGCCGTCTGAGGTGAAGTCTCCCGCCGGCGCTCTGGATCAACAAACGCTGGATGCCAACGACGACGCTATGGTGCTGGAAAGCCGCCCCGCTCAGAAGTATGGAGGCGAACCAGATATGTGGGCTGGCTACGATAGGTACGTGGACCCTGATGGGGGGATTGTTCGCAGCCTGGTAAGATTCGATATAGACAACCTTTCTCCCGATCGAGACATCGCCGAGGCCAGGCTCAGGGTCCGTCTGGTTAAGTCCTGGGACTATCCAGATACTAGCCGCACGATCAGAACCTATTGCATCACCTCTACCTGGTCGGAGGACGGCGTGACCTGGGACAACCAGCCTGGATATGGGGAAGCCTACGGTTCGAAATCTATCGTCCATGGGGCCTGGGGTTGGTACGAATTCGACGTGACCGACCTGGTCAGGGCCTGGCGTGATCAGGGGCGCGAGAACCACGGGATTATGCTGCGTGGGCCAGAAGAAGGGGTCACCGTTGGTTGGCGAGGCTTCGGCACGCAGGAGAGTCTATACACGCCGCAATTGGTTATTGAGTATGAAACGCTAGTCCCTCGGGTGGACAGCATCATTCCAAACAGCGCGCCTGGAGACGGCGTTGTGCACATCACCGATCTGGCAGGCGCCAACTTCCAGACCGGGGCAAACGTCAAGTTAACCCTGGGAGAGAATGACGTCATCAACGCCACTGATGTCGTGGTGAGCCCTACTACCAAAATCACCTGTGATTTCGATCTGATCGGTGCCGCGCCCGGCGTGTGGAATGTAGTGGTGACCAACCCGAATGGCCATAGCGGAACGCTGCCCCACGGATTCTATGTTCTCCCACCGATTATTGAGGAGTACAGAGTCTACTTGCCCACTATCCTAAATAACCGCTGAAGCGCCACCACCGCCGGTTCTGGGGCACAGAGTCTACCTGCCCACCATCTCTAAATAGGGTGTGTGCACGCTAGTGTGGTGGGAGGTGGCGCTGCGGTTTGTACTCCAAGGCGCAATCAGGGTATAATTGTGGCTAGGCGACCCAGATGATCATCTTCTTCGCGATGGGGACGCCCTATTGGCTGCACTGCTGCCAGCAACTGGAAAGACTGCGCTTGAGGTAGGTATGCAGGTTTGCGAGGACAGTAGAAATGGAAGAATTTGAGAATGTCACCATCCCACACAAGGAGTCAATGTGACCATGCGACCCCATCTGCAATTCTTGTCCCGCGATACCATTGAGCGTATTGTCCATGAGGCTTATGACCTATTGAATGACCCCGGCGTGCAGATCCACTCCGAGCGTGCGCTGCATCTCCTGGCCGGGCACGGCGCGGATGTGGACTTCGAGGCGCAGGTGGCGTGCATCCCAGCCGACCTGATCCGCCGCGCGGTTGAGACTGTCCCCTCGTCGTTCTATCTCTACAATGGTGATGGCCAACCGGCGGTGCACTATGGCGGTGACGACGTGCACTTCGACCCTGGATCGGCCGCTATTGAGATCCTTGACCACGACGCGAAACGCTCGCGCTTCCCCATCACTGCCGACTTCATGCAGTTTGTCAAACTGGCCGACGGGTTGGATGCGCTGGATGCCGTCGCTACATCCCTCGTCTGCACCGACGTCCCGCAAGAGATCGCCGACCTCTACCGGCTCTATCTGGTCCTCCTCCACACCCGCAAGCCGGTCGTCACTGGCGCGTTCGCCATCGAGACCTGGGGCACAATGAAGGACCTGCTGGTGGCAGTGGCCGGCAGTGAGGAGGCATTGGCAGAGCGACCTGTCGCCGTCTTCGACGTCTGTCCATCACCGCCGCTGTTGTGGTCGGAGATCACTTGCGAGAACCTGATGGACTGCGCGCAGTACCGGGTGCCGGCGGAATTGGTTAGTATGCCACTGGCAGGAGCCACCGGGCCGGCGACTCTCCTGGGCTCGGTTGTCCAGCACACCGCCGAGAACCTGAGCGGTGTCACCATCCACCAACTGGTCAACCCCGGCGCTCCTATCGTCTGGGGCGGCTCGCCTGCCGCCTTCGACATGCGCACCGGCACCCCCCCGATGGGCGCTATTGAGACGATGATGATTGATTGCGCCTACGCTGAGGTGGGCAAGCACCTTGGTCTACCCACCCACGCTTACCTGGGGATGTCCGACGCCAAGGTGGTGGACGCCCAATGCGGGTTCGAATCGGGCATTGGCGCAGTATTGGGGGCGCTGGCAGGCATCAATATGATCTCTGGCCCCGGCATGCTCGATTTCGAGAGTTGCTTCAGCCTGGAGAAACTGGTGGTTGACGCCGAGATCGTGGGTATGGCAAAGCGGCTGGTGGCCGGGATGGTCGAGCGGGAGACGCCGCTGGCGCTGGAGGTCATCCGCCAGGTGGGACACACAGGCCATTTCCTGAGCATACCACACACGCGCCGCTGGTTCCGCGAGGAATTGTTTATCCCCAGTCCGGTGGTGGACCGCGACTTCCGCCGCAACTGGGAGGCAAAGGGCAGTCTGGACGCCGCCGAGCGCGCCCATCGGCGCGTCGAAGCAATAATCGCTGCCTATGAACCCAAGTCTCTGCCCGGTGAGGTAACTCGCGAATTGGAGGCCATCACACTGCGAGCAGCACAATCCGCCGGAATGGATCAGTTACCGGCGTGGTAGATTCGTACATTCGTACATTCGTACATTCGTAGATTCAAGGAGCCAAAATGAGAGAAATCCTGAAGCAACTACAAGAAGCCGTCATCCTCGGCGAGCCCGATCAGGCGCGGGAACTGGCCGCGCAGGCGTTGGAGGCGGGCATTGTGCCGTTGACCGCCATCGAGGAGGCACTGAACCCTGGGATGCAGGTCATCGGCGACCGGTTCGAGTGCGGCGAGTGTTTCATCCCCGACCTGATGATGGCTGCCGAGGCGATGAAGGGCGCGATGGCGATCTTCGAACCGGCACTGGTGGCGCGCCAGGAGCAACGCCAGGTGCTTGGCACTGTCGTCATCGGCACCGTCGAGGGTGACATCCACGAGATCGGCAAGAGTCTGGTCGCGACGATGCTCAGCGCGGCAGGTTTCCAGGTGCACGACCTGGGAGTGGACGTGCCCGCGGGCGAGTTCGTCGAGCGGGTGCAGGAGACCGGGGCGAACGTCGTTGGTCTCTCAGCGCTTCTCACGACGACGATGCGCAACCAGGAGGCGGTTATTGAGGCGTTGAAGGAAGCCGGCCTGCGCGAGCATGTCTTGGTCATCATTGGCGGCGCCCCAACCGGCCCCGAGTGGGCGCAGACCATCGGCGCGGATGCCCACGCCGAGAATGCGAACGAGGCAGTGGTGGTGGTGAAGCAGTTGCTGGGGGTGTAGCAATGGAGGACATCCTTTCTAGGCTGAAGAGCGGCCCCGTCATCGTCGCCGATGGCGCGATGGGTACGATGCTTCAGGAGGCAGGGGTGCCTATCGGCACGTCCCCCGAAGCCTGGCTGTTGGAGAACCCCGGTCCCGTGCGCGGCGTGCACCGTGCCTATGTCGAGGCCGGGGCTGACCTGATCTTGACCTGCACCTTCGGCGGGACGCGGACGCGACTGGAGCGGGCCGGGCTTTCGGAGCGCGTGGCTGAAATCAGCCAGCGGGCGGTCGAGATCGCCCGTGAAGCCGCTGGGGACAGGGCCTACGTGGCTGGCGATATTGGCCCGCTGGGGCAGTTCCTGGCTCCCCTGGGCAAGATCACCAAGGAGCAGGCGGTGGAGATCTTCGCCGAGCAGGCCGCAGCGCTGGCGGAGGCCGGGGCGGACGTGCTCTACATCGAGACCATGTCTGACCTGAACGAGGTGCGGGCCGCTGTTGAGGGTGCGCGCGAGGCCGGGTCTGGCATCCCCATTTTCGCTACCCTCTCTTTCGACGCTCACGGGTACACCAACATGGGGGTGCGGCCGGAGCAGGCGGTGGAGACGTTGCTGGCGCTGGGGGTGGCTGCCTGCGGCGCTAACTGTGGCGCGACGCTGGAGATGACCGAGGGGGCGGTGGCGAAGATGCACGAGATCGCACCCCAGACCCCCCCTCATCGCCAAACCGAACGCGGGCAAGCCGCGCACGGTGGGGCGAGACGTGGTGTACGACGCTACGCCGGAGGATATGGCGGAGTACGCCCGCAGGTTCGTCGCGCTGGGGGCGCGGGTAGTGGGGGGCTGCTGCGGCTCCACCCCGGCTCACATTGCTGCCATCGCCAGGGCGGTCAGG
>JAUWOI010000182.1 GCA_030612185.1 Anaerolineae bacterium | reverse complement strand
AACCACAACTTCACCAGTGCTCTTAGCCAGGTCAAAACATTGGTGCGTACTGTCTCCCGTGCCCGTGCGCGTTGGGTGCGCAATGACCTCGGTCACATCTTGATCTTCGACGAGGATGGCCCATTTGCTGGGACTGTTATTTGCCTGTCTGGCCTGGTAGCTGTTCAGTTGGCTTTGCATCTGTTCAAATTCGAGCCTTCATGAAACATGTGCCTTCTGATTGCGCAACCGTTACGATAGTGCTATAATGACCTGCGACGGGAGGCAGACTGGGATACGCCTTTTGTCACCGGGGCACGGGCGTCACTCCCGTGCCCTTCCTCGTTTTCAATCCTCTTTATCGCTCGTCACCACCTCCTTTCCTTGCCTGGCACGCCGGGCAGAGGCCGAATAGTTCCAGCCAATGCTCCTGGATGGAGAAGCCGGTCAGACGCTCAACCTCTGCCAACGTCTCCTCCAGGCCAGTGCAGGGGAACTCCACCGCCTGGTGGCAAGAGGTGCACACCAGGTGATGCCCCGCCTCGCCCATTGCCACAGACACGTAGCCATGGCAGCCCTCTTCGGTGTGGATACGCCGCACCAGGCCCAGTTCGGCCAACAGTTCCAGCGTGCGGTAGACAGTGACCAGACCAGTCTGTGGGTAGCGCACCTGCGCCTGCTCGTGCACCTGCGCAGGCGTGAGCGGACACGTCGCCTCAGCGACCACGCGCAGCACCGCTCGCCGGGGCCTGGTCAGCCGACAACCGGCAGTGCGCAACTCCTGCTCCAGATGCACCGCGTCCAACGTATCACTCCTGTCTAGAGTCTGGCGAGTTTTGGACTCTCCCACATTCCAACTTGTCAAGTTTCTTCAGATCAGCCAGCCACTCAGGATAGCGCTCAGGAATGAGATCCAACGTCGTCCGTTCGAATATGAACTGGTACGTGTCCAACGTTTGCTCGTGCGTGCGTGGTTGGTCAGCGCAGCAGTCTTCAATAACGACGGTCAGAAAGCCATTCTGCGCAGCCGACGCTGTGGTCAAGAACACACAAACGGAAGTGACCAACCCAGCCGTTAGCACAAACCGCTTTCGTTTCTGCCGTAGATACTGCAAGAGTTCCGGGTTATGAAAACCATCGAATACTTGCTTGGTAATGACGGTCTCGCCGGGGTTATCAAGCGCAAAAGGCAGCGCCCCTACTCCTGCTGTCCCCTGGACGCAGGGAATGTGCCCACGCAATTTATATCTCAGCATCCAATCAGACATGTCTGGCTTAAAGACCGCACGAAGATGGACAATCTCTATGCCCTCGGCCCGACACAAGGTCAGGAGTCGGGCAATATTCGTGGGAAAATGAGCGAAACCCTGGGCCGTATGCTCCGACCAGAAATCTCTCTGTACATCAATGAGAAGCAGAGCAAACTGCCCCCAGTCGCGTTTTATGTTCGTCATCAAGCCTGCTCCAGTTTCGGTGGGGTACTGACTGCTCACACGTTGGGAAAGAACTCTACGTCTGCCAGCGTTTTCTTATGATTGGAGAAATCCATCTCTGGCCACGCCAGGCCACGAGCCAGGTAGCGGCGTAGTTTCTCGTTTCCAGGTAATCCATGAACATTCCAACCCACCAGTCGGTCAGTACCGACCAGACGCATACCCTCGCGCACCAACACTGCCAACCAAAAGACCGGGAAGAGGGCCAGGTAAAGATGCATCCGGCGTAGGAGATGAGGATCCAGTTCGCACCGAACGGCAATGTAGGGCTGAAGGAAAGCCTGCCACCTGTCTAACGAGACGATATCTTCTTGATTGGGATGGGTGATGATGTCGGCCAGGTCTCTGGCTGGATCGCGCAGGCCACTATCCTCCCAATCCACCAGCCCCAACCGACCATCAGGACGTTGGATTACATTGGCGAAACGCGGGTCGGCCCGGCAGAAGCAGAGCGGTGGGGTATAGTCTGACAATTCGCGTATCACAATACGACGGCTTTCCAACAGAGTGAAGCACAGGTCAACGGCCTGCCGCCCTGGGGCAAATTCGGCTTCTACCCAGGCAGCGTAGGTTTGGAAGAGGGTGCGGAAACGGGCCTCGATTTCGCTAAATGGTTGGAAAAGCACAGGCTGGGGGGCAATATCCAGAGGGGCCAGCAGTGTCAGTGCCCGAAATTCGCGGACCGGTGCGTCCTGTAACTCGTCCGGTTTCAAGAATTCCTTGACGATCAAGTGGCGGTTGCTGGCCCACACGTCATACAACTGGTTGCTTTGGTTATCCAAAGGCGGGCGGGGTGATATGCTTATAGCAGACGGCGACAGGCCAGTTGCCTCGGCCACTATGGTCTGCAACGTCTCACTCATACCATTCTTGCCTGTGCCCGTCACCACGAACGAATTACCAGTATCCAGTCCAGTAATTGAAAACTATTTTCAACTGGCGGTATTATACCACTCTTAGGCTCATTTGTCAAAGGGGCTCAGTGGATCGCTGAGACTGGCGCACCAAATGCGAGTCTTGGCCTGAAAACAAAGAGCCCCAACCCGGCGGCTTACACCGCCAAGTTGGGGTCAGATAGAATCTAATAATCGTCGTTCTACTGCAACGACTCGGCGATGCACACCAGCTCTCCAAGTGTCAACTCCTGCCCGGTCAGTTGATAGGTCAGGCCGCCCTGTTCCCAGATCAGGCTGATCGTTCCATCTTTAACCCACTCCCCGACAGCGTTCCATGTACCTTGATACCACCAGGCTGATGTCTCGCCAACCGTGGTTTCGTGCAGTTCGCCCGGTCCGACCAGGAAAACCAGCCCTTCTTGTCCTTCTGCCGGCTGAATGACGAGCCCAACCTGCGTCTTTGCAGCATAAAACGAGGCGCCGGGCGTTGGTGTTGGTACAATCTGCGGCGGTGAGTTGGACGTGGCATACTCGATCGATGCTGGTGACTGCTTTGCCGGCGACACGACATGATACGCCTGGAACAGTAGACCTGGATCCAAATCCCCCTTGAACTGAGCAAGAAGGAGGAGCAGGTTCGCGCGGTTGCCCCCGATCAGGTAATTCACGATATCACTGTCGTAGGGGGGCAATGGGGAACCGCCACCTGCTCCGCTCTGGCTGCCTAGAGGAAGAAAACCTAGCTTTATCCGTTGACTCTGTAAAGCCACACCTTGCCAGCGATAGCCTTCAGGCAAATAGGCTGGCACTGGCAAAATATTTCCATTAGGACAATGGACCTGTGTTCCTGGATCGGGTATGGAGAATCCATTCATTTCAGCTCTCTTGACAAATGCCCATCGATCTTGTATGATCTCAACCGTGAACATCTCAAAACTTGTGCCTTCTGGTGTGTCCCAGGGCGCACGGGCCAACACTCTAACGAGCAACTGTGGTAATATCTCCTGCTGCTCAAAACCAAAGCCCAACCACGCCGCCACCTGAGCCCGCACAGAGGGGACAAAGGCCACCGTACTGACGGCGATGATCAGGGCCGCGAGGACGGCCAAAGCGAATCCTTTTTTCATCGTTAAACCTCCTCTAACTTGAAAGACTTGTCTGATACGGCCAACGCCCTGCGCCAGGCGTTGAAACCACGACGGGGAGCGCGCTTCCCCTTTATCCTGGGACATAGTGCCCAGGGTTCGAACCTCCTGTTGTTGCTGTAACCTGGCGACCAGACGGGCCTCCAACCGCTGCCGGAAGGCGTCGTCGGCCTGGGGCACGGTGCTGGCCAGGTGGGCGCAAAAGCCGTAAAGTGAATCGGCTTCGCACCGCTCACCGCCTCCATTGGCCACGATCTCCTCGACTTCCTCCAACAGCCTGCGGTCCCGTTCGGTCAATTTGTTTCGCTTGCTCATTAAGAGTCTCCTTCCTTTGTCTGGACGAACTCGTTCACGTACTTCCGGTTCAGATCTTCCAGCCCCCGGCAGAGATGGGAAGCAACAGTGCGCTCATCTAACTCTAGCAGGGCGGCGATCTCTTTGTTGCGCAGGCCGCCGAAGAACTTGAGGGTGATGATCTCTTGCCGGCGGGGGGAGAGGGTGCCGATCAGTCGCCGCAGATAGGTAAACTTTTCCTTTTGTAAGACGGCGTCGGCGGGGAGCAAAGCGCTGGACTCTAGTTCGGGTAGCTCTTCCAAAGGCACCGATTCCTCTGGCCCTCGGCCTCGCCGGTAAAAGTCGCTCACCAGGTTGTGGGCGATACGAAAGAGCCAGGCGGCGAAGGAACCCTCACCACGCCACTGGAACTTATCCAGCCTTTCGACCACCCTCAGAAATGCATCGGCGACCAGGTCTTCGGCGTCCTGAACCCGGCCCACGCGATAGATCACGTAGGCATAGACTCTGGGAAAATAATAATTGTACAGTTCCTGAAAGGCTGTTGGGTCCCGCTGGGCTTTCTTCACCAGCGTCCGCTCTTGTTTGGAGTCCAATCTGCTCTGCATAACGTTTGCCTTCTGGTCGAAAGTCCATACTCACTTATTAAAACGCACGAGGCCCTAAAATACTGCATCACTCTCACAAAAAGAAGTCACCCCAACCCGGTTCCCTGTTTACCGGACTGAGGTGACGTCAAGGTCACACTATATTTAGACCACGCCAGACACTACCCGTTGGATTGTGATGCCTGCCCTGCGCGCCGCCGGATCATCTCCGTCGCCACCGTCGCCAGCCCGACCACCAGCCAGAAGAGGGTGACAGAGTGGTGGAAATTCAGGTTGAAAAAGTAATGGTCAAAGATGCCCCCCACCAGCGCCCCGACAATGCCGGCGTGCAGCCCCCAGAACAGCGGTTCCAGTTCCGGGTCGGCCAATGCCAGGGCGAGGGTGCGCCAGAAGCGGGCGAAAAAGACGGCCATCACGACGAGGAAACTGGCCAGGCCCACCAGCCCCATCTGCTCGGCGATGAGGAGATAGACGTTGGAGACGCCGATGTAGGTGTCAATGTCGGGCGATCCGGCGAAACCTACGCCCAGCCACGGATAGCGCCCGATCAAGATGAGCGCGTCCTTGTACTCGCCAAAGCGCATCTGGGTGGCCAGGTCCTGGCCCCGCAACCCCTCGATAAAGTGCGCAACCTGGCCCGGGGCCAAGAGAAGCACGATCACCAGCGCCACGAGCAGGAGCGGCCACAGTTTGCGGTAGCGCAGGGTGGCGACGATGGCCAGCGCAGCCCCCGCTCCCGCCCACGAACCCCGGCTGATGGTCAGCCCCAGGCAGAGCGCCATCACGCCCAGCACCGGCACGAGATAACGGCGGCGGATGATGGGCCGCCGGGCAAAGAGTTGCACCACGCCGATGCACAGCGTCAGACTGAGCAGACTGCCCAGCACGTTGGGGTCCACCGAAGTAGAGGCGGCCCGCATTGACAGTTCTGGATCATCGCGGATGTAGCGCAGGACGCCCGGCCCGGCGGGGTAGCCCAGCCGACCCAGCGCGGAGAGGGCGCGGATGACGAACTCGTCGGAGATCTGATCGGCGATGATGTAGAGCAGAACGCCGAGCGCGGCAGCGGCGAAGGCGCACAGGAGCAGCGCGCGCACGAAACGTTGCAGCCGTCCCGCGTCGCGCACGGTGTTGACGATGAGGAAAAACAGGGCTATGCTGAGCAGCACCTCGGCGAAGTGACGCAGGACGTAGGAGGTCGGCGGAGCGTGGGCCAGCCCGAAGACAAAGGCCCCCACCGCCAGCAGCATAAACACAGCGATGGGCAATCCCAACGGCGTGCCGACGAACTCTCTTTGGTCGCCGGTGGCGATCTGGAGCACCCACACGAGGAACAGCGCCCCCAGGGCGGCGTCGAGGAAGGTGGGGGTGAAGCCAATCTCAAACGGGAAGGAGGCAAAGGGAAGGAGGCAAACGACGCCGATGACAGCCCAATAAGCCGCCTCGATATCGCGCAGCATCCATAGGCCGAGGAACAGGGCCACCAATCCCGCTCCGGCGATGAGAGCGCCGAACTCAGCCAGCAGGTAGCCTACGGCGAGAGCCAGCGCCGCGCATAACACAAGCGTCGACAGCACCGTCAGCCAGCGGTGGCGGGAGGTGAAGATGCGGTAGAGCAAGTCTTGGGAGGACATATACCGAGAAACAGTCTGCTATTGCTCACGTGCCCGAGTCTGGTCTATCAAGTCAAGTTGTCGCATCTTCTCTAACATGTGTTGAGCCCAACCAGAGAACTCTTGCAGGACCCCTGCAATTGCATCAGGATCATCACAAATATCCGGGTTTAGCAAGAACTCATAGATAGCAGTATACTCACCCTGACTAACGGCATCAGGACTATCGAAGACTCTCTCAACAAGTGAATTCTGATTCTCTTCACCCAGCAGGTCTGAGTCTGTCATATCAGGATTGTAAATCATAGATGACCTTCAGTTTGCCCCAGGTACAAGGTACGATTTTAGACAGGCTACCCCTACGGTGCCGACGATGGGCTGGCTACTTGAGGCTTGTAAGCATCCATAAAATCAAACGCCGGTTACTCCCGAATCTTCACAATGACTCCACGACCAAAAAAGGATACACGCTTACGACAATTATACCCCTTATGTCCCAACTCTGCCAATAGCACACGATCAGGGTGCATTTCCTATTGGGGGCAAGTTTCCGCGAGCCACCTTCCCGAAAGCCCAAACAAGGCATCCTGCAATCGTTTCGGCGCTTTGGGACTGCATTTTTGGCGCCTGCAATGCATTTTCAAGCTTTCGGGAAGGTTCGCCCCAAAACTGAAATGCACCCACGATGTGCTGCGCGCGCGTTGCTTTTACGGGAGGACAGAGGTATAATTGTAATGTCGCTAAAATCATCCTGCCGCTTCCCTGGCTCTCATTTGGAAACAAGAAGTATCTAAGGAGTATCTCATGAGTACACTGGCTCCACTGCGCGTGTTACACAACCTGACGCAATTGTACGAACATGGATTCCGGGACACAGTGACCGATGTGACCCTGCTCAAGATCGCCAGCAGCCAGGCAGCACGCGACAGGGTGGTGCTACGTGACCTGGAGCACGACCTGCGCGATCTGGAACAGCGATATCAACTCAGTTCCGACGAATTCTTCCGGCGCTGGCAGGCTGGCGAAATGCCTGACACAGCCGATTTTATGGAATGGAACGTGCTGTACCAGATGGCCCTCGAAGTGCAGGAGCGGCTCCAGTTGTTGCAGAGCAGAGTGGAAGCGTAGTGACTGCGGATGAGTATCTGGCTGCCATCCACGTCGCCCTGGTGGAGAGCCACATCGTCGCGGACTATACGGTTGTGCGCCAGCGTGTGACTTCGCAGACCGGCTACCTCCGCGTGCGCGTCAAGCTGAGCAATGACGATTTCCTTGAAGCGGCCGAGGCTTTTCGCCTGAGAACTACCGGCGCCGAAGTCGTTGATTATCGGCACCAGTGGATGAGTGGTGATCGGGCCACCCTGCGCAAGCGGTGGGATAGTAGCCCCCATCACCCAGAGATGGATAACTTCCCTCACCATTGTCACGACGGCAGTGAGAATCGTGTCATCCCCAGTGAACCTCTCAGTATCCAGGACGTCCTGCGCATAATTGCTCAGGAGGTCACGGAATATTCCTCTCATTGACTAGGATCAGATGATATCTCCAGGATGGCGGGGATTTCGACGCTGTCCCTCACCCCGTCCAGCCGCGCCAGGCGGGCCAGCGTCTCCAGGTCGTACATCCCCACCAGCAGCCGGTACCGCCCCGGCGGAAGGCCGGCCGGCAAGGCTACCGGGTGCGGATCGGCGATGACCTCACCAGAGGCCCACATCGTCGTCGGGTAGTCGCCCATCAGCGGCGGCCCATCCCCCTGCGCCACCGGCTCCGGTCCGGCGCCGATCAGATGGACGAAGACCTGGTAGTCGGCCGAGGGCGCATCCCGCGCCTCCCAGTAGAGGGTCAGCGTGATCACCTCCCCCGGCGCAGCGCCCACCGCCTGCTGTAGGGGCAGTGTTTCCCCGCCCGCTGGCGAGAGGCCGTAGCCCCGCAGGGCTATCCCATCGGCCAGATCCACCGCCAGCGGATGGGCCACCGGGGGGGCGGCCTCCGGGGGGGCCAGTTTGGCCTCTCCCACCCATACCGCGCCCAGCGTCTCACCCGCTTCAGGGTCGTACAGCCCCACCTCGACCTGGAGGCGGCTGGGGG
>JAUWOI010000533.1 GCA_030612185.1 Anaerolineae bacterium | reverse complement strand
GGAGTGCGCCGGGTGCGGGATGTGTGTGGAGGGGTGTCCCTTTGGTGCGCCGGCCCTCGAGCCGTTTTGGGCCGTCTCGCGGATAAACGCGGTGCTCTGTAAGGGATGCGGGGCATGCGCCGTCACCTGTCCCTCCAAGGCCATCCGCATGCAGCACTTCACCGCCGAGCAGATTATGGCGCAGGTGGATGCGCTGATTAGCGGGCCAACCAACCAACCAACCAACCAACCAACTAACCAACCAACCAACTAACTAACCAACTTCCAAGGGGGCAATAGGGCTGAAACTGGCTTCGAACCCAAAATCGTCGCCTTTCTGTGCAACTGGTGCACGTACACGGGGGCCGACCTGGCGGGCACGTCGCGCATCCAGTACCCGCCCAATGTGCGCATCATCCGGTTGATGTGCTCCGGATCGGTGGATCCCACTTACGTGCTCAAGCCGCTCCTGGATGGGGCCGACGGCGTCCTCATCGGCGGCTGCCATCCTGGCGACTGCCACTACCAGTCGGGGAACTACAAAGCCCGGCGGCGCATCATCGCGCTTAAGGAGATCCTCAAGAACGCTGGCTATGATGAGGACCGGGTCTGGCTGCGCTGGATAAGCGCCAGCGAGGGGGGGCGCTTTGCCGAGACGGTCACGAAGATGACCGAGGCGCTGAAAGAGAAAGGCCCTAACCCGATGCGAGGGAAGTGGGCAGTATGAGGTGACTGGGAGAGACCAATCTACCAATTCACCAATCTACCAATGTTAGGAGATAATCTATGAGAACCGCAATACCCGTCGAAAACGGTGATACACTGGCTGCCGTGCGCGGGTTGCTCAGGCAGTTGCTGGAGGCCGAGGTGGTGGACGCGCTCCTGGTGCCGATGGAGACCCCCACCGGTACCATTACCCCCGCACTAGTAGCAGATCCTGACCTGTTGAACGCGGCCAACCCGCTGGCCCCGGTGATGGGACTCAACGCAGCGCATGTCGCAGGTCGAGTTTCGGTCCGCGAGCCACGGGGACGTATCGGCGTGGTGCTGCGCCCATGCGAACTGCGGACGCAGGTGGAACTGGTCAAGCTCAAGCAGGCCAGCCTGGATGACGTGGTGACCATCGGCGTAGACTGCCTGGGCACCTACGACGTGCCGGTCTACGCCGCGATGCAGGCAGGCAGCGGGGTGGACGTGGCCGCGTTGCTGGCGACCGCCCAGAGTGGCGAACTGGCCCCGCAGGAGGGGTACGCCTTCCGCGATGCCTGCCAGATGTGCGAGAAGCCTCACGTCGAAGAGGCCGATATCGTGCTGGAACTCTACGGCGCGGATCTGGCTGCTGGCATCACTGTAAGCCTGTCCGACGAGATAGCCGAGAAGTTGGGGATGAATAGTGTAGAAGCGGAAAGAAACCAGGTTATTGAGAAAGAACCTGGTTTCAAGAGGGCCGAGGTGGTGGAGAAGGTGGTCGCGGCCCGCACCCAGGTACGGGACGCCCGCTTTGCCGAGATGCGTCAGCGACTCGATCGGGAGGGCGTCGAAGGAGTCTTCGCCGCCTGCGTGCGCTGCCACAACTGCATGACCGTCTGTCCTATCTGCTACTGCAAGACCTGTCTCTTCAAGAGCCCCACCTTCGACCACGAGCCGATGCAGTATATGAACTGGGCACAACGTAAGGGAGCCTACAGGCTGCCAGCCGATACGACGCTCTTTCATCTGACACGGCTCAACCACATGGTACTCTCCTGCGTCGGTTGCGGGATGTGCACCAGCGACTGCCCAGCGGAGTTGCCTGTGGGACAGGTCTTCCGCACCATTGGGCAACAGGTGCAGGAAACGTTCGACTACGTGCCCGGTCGCAGCGTCGAGGACCCCCTACCAATGGTCACCTTCCGCGAGGATGAGTGGATGGAGGTGGGGGAGGAGTAGGATGTGCCCCACGCGCTGCCAGGGCAGATGCCGCTGTTGGTGAAGGTCTATAACCACGAGCACGAGTTGGTGCAGGAAATCCATCGGGATCAGGAGGGACGACAATGAGCGGACGAGGAACAACACAGAAAACCGTTACTGAGCATGAGATCACACTCGAACGCGCGATGGTGACGCGCCACTATATCATGACCTGGGACCTCGACCGCTGCGTGGGGTGCCAGATCGGGCCGCTGGTCTGCCCCAAGGATGCCGTCATCCACGTGGAGGGCGAGATCGCGGACGGGCGGCTGGCGCAGAAGTCGTCCGTGGACATAGACGCGGACAAGTGTGTGCTGTGTGGTATATGCGAGGTGATGTGTCCCAAGAACGCCATCACGCTGACCATCAACGGCGAGCGCGAGAATCCCGTGTTGACTCATGAGGCTTTCCCAGACCTGATCCAGTCTACGACGTTCAACAAAAAGAAGTTTGACTGGAGCAGGAAAGAGTTCGTGATAGACAACTGCCCGACGGACGTCATCAGTCACGACGAGGAGCAGGATACGCTGGTGGTGGACGATGAACATTGTATCCGTTGTCGCCAGTGTGAGATCGCCAGCGACGGCGCGTTCCATGTGGTGCAGCCCTGGCAGGGCAAGGTGGAACTGCGGCGCGAGAAATGCGTGGAAGGCTGCCTGGCCTGCGCCGACATCTGCCCCACTCGCGCGTTGCACATCAACGAAGAGGGCGAGTTGGTGTTGGCTGACTACTACTGCATCAAGTGTGGCGCGTGTATGCAGGTCTGCCCGGTCAAGCCCGATTACGAGGAATACGAGTTCACCTTCGAGTCGCAGGGCGTGAGCAAGACGGTGACCCACACGCGGATCACCAACGCCGGTGAACTACCCGTCTGGGTCGAGCGGTGGCGCATTCGCCACACGCCGGTGCAGCGCGCGGCATGGATCGAGGCGCTGAACAAGATGGCCGACGACAAGGCGGGCGCGGTAGAGATTGACAGCAAGCGGGCGCTCAAGCGGCGTGACCTGTTAAAGGCGTTGGCGGGGGGCAAAGCGTTGGTGGAGGTGGAGGAGTAATCACGGGGGAATAGCATAGACGCCGCGTCAGTGGCGTACTGCGGAAGCGAGGATGTACGAATATCCGAAGAGCCCGATGCGAGAAGATCGCACGCGGTGTGTGTG
>JAUWOI010000248.1 GCA_030612185.1 Anaerolineae bacterium | reverse complement strand
ATAGCAGCGGCCCGCCTGCTATCATCGTCAGTATCGTGGCCCGGGCTCGGTGAACGCGCTATAGCCTTGCCAGGGTCACCCAGACAAGCGCCCGGGCGACCAGCGCCGTCAGCGTGAGCACGGGCGATAGCCATAGCAGCGTGCCCGCAAGTGTGGAGAGGCCGATGCCACCGCCGAAGCGGATGAAGACGGACCAATTATGGCCCACCACCGCCATCACGCCGGCCACCGTGGCCGCCCAGGGGTTGTCCGTCATCAGTGTGGCCCCGGCGACGGCCGCCACTCCCAGGAGAGCGTCAACCACGGCGGTTAGTGCACCAGCCCAGATGCCGGCCGAGCGGGAGACGTTCAGCCCGCCGGTGTGCCCGCTGCCCTGTTGCCGCACGTCCGCGCCCCGCAGCGCCCGGCACACCAATACGCCCGTGGGCACCGCGCCCAGCAGATATCCCAATAGCCCAGCCGAGAAAAACTCAATCATCGCTGTTGCTTCCCTCCAATCTCCAATCTCTAATCTCTAATCAACACCGCACCCGCAATCGCCGGGGTAAGATCTCAAACTCTATCCGGTGACTGTCAGTGCACAGGACCTCACCGTCCATGTGAGCGACCAGGTCGTCCGGCGAGGAGATGGTCACCCGCCGGGCACGGGCCATCGTGATCGGTTCGCGGCCCACGTGGGTGCCCTTCATAAAGTGGGGGACGAGGCCCAGCATAGCCAGCCGGCTCACCTCGCGCACGATGCACAGGTCGAAGAGACCATCGTCAGGTTGGGCCTGAGGCGCGACGTAAAAGCCGCCTCCCTCGCGCGGCCCGTTGGCGACGCTGATCATCACGGCTGGCATAACCAACTCCTGCTCGTCGTACTCGATGGTGACCAGCGGAGCCTTGTAGTATAGAAAGACCACCTTCAGCACGACCGGCAGGTACAGCGCTATTCCACGTAGCCGTTTGACCTTGCGGGCCTCGAGTGTCACGGCACCACCAAAGCCGACGTTCACAGTATTGTCGAAGTAGCGGGGAGCCTGGCCCGGCAGCGTGACCCGGCCCACGTCCATTGTCCGGATCCGGCCGTTTGCCAGCCGCTGGCACGCTCCCTGCAAATCAGGAGGCACCCCCGCTGTGTTGGCGAAGTCGCTTCCGGAACCGACCGGGATGATGCCCAGCGTGCCACTTACTCCGTTTTCCGAGGCTGCCATTAAGCCGTTGACTACCTCGTTCGTCGTGCCGTCGCCACCCGCGGCGACGATGGTCTCGAAGTCGTCGCCGATTGCCTGTTCGGCCAGTTCCGCTGCGTGCCACGGCCTGGCTGTGCGTACCAGGTCGAAATCCAGTCCCTCCGCCTGCAGAAGCCGGCGCAACTCAGGCTCGACCTTCGCACCGTAACCCCGGCCCGCGACCGGGTTGAGAATGACCTTGATGGGTCCCATAGTGTCCTCCTGTAGTGTTTTCCTGTAGCGTTTTCCTGCGACCAGACAGATTGCTCACAAGTAACTACCCAGCCTGTCATTGCGATGAACGAAGTGACGAATCACCGCCACGAGTACTCGCGGTGGTACTCGCGGTGGCAATATCACTATAAATAACACGCGACGGGGCTCCGCGTTACACGCCCTGCGGGATTAGTGTGTTTGACATTGTCTCTGCTTGAGGGTAGAATAGGCCTGGACGAACGGCTACGCGAAAGAGAGGTGTACAATGGTCGAACAAATGGTCCTGCCCGATGCGGATACTTCTGTCTCTATGGAGGGGCCTCCAAGAGCCGTGGCCCCACCTGGTCTGGACGCCCGCTCCTCGCTGCGTGCCGCTATGGGCGGTTTCGAGGTTCACATGCAGCAGCAGGGCTTCGCCGAAAACACTATCAGGGCTTTTCTCTCCGACCTCAACATCCTGGCCCAGTTCATCGGTGTGGGGACAGCCATCGGTGTCATCTCCACCCGCGATCTCAATCGTTTCACCGACTGGCTGGTGCGCGAACGCGGCGTGCCCTGCAACCCCAAGTCACTGGCCCGGCGCGTGACCACGCTCAAGGTCTTTTTCGGCTGGCTGGTCGAGGCCGGGGTGCTGCCTTTCGACCCTGCTGACCCTGTGGTTCACAAGCCGGTGATGACGCCGCTGCCCGAGATCCTCTCCGACGCCGAGGTCGAGCGGGTACTGGGGGTGACTCAATCGCTGCGCCACGCTGAAAAACCTGATGCCCGTCCTCACCTCCTCGTGACGTTGCTCCTCCACACCGGTATCAAGAAGGGGGAGTGTATGAGTCTCGTGATGAACCACTTCGACTTCAGCGACCCCACCCAGCCGGTGCTGTGGATCCGCTACGCCAACCCCCGCCGCCAGCACAAGGAGCGCAGACTGCGCTTGCCGGTGTGGTGGCCGGCCGTGCTGGCCGAGTACCGCGCCCAGCGCCAGCCGCAGGAATCGATCTTCCCCTGCACCGCCCGCAACCTGGAGTACGTCCTGGCCGACGTGGCCCGGCGGGCCGAACTGGGCCATGCCCTCTCCTTTGAGGTGCTGCGCTGGACCTGCGCGGTGCGTGACTACCGGGCGGGGATGCCGGCCGACAAACTGCGCCAGAAACTGGGGATTTCAAAGATCACCTGGCGCGAGGTAGGGGTCAAGGTCTCCCGGCTGGCTAGCCCGGCGTTGTGATGTCTCGCTCTACTGTTGACGGCCTACAGGGATGAAGATACGGAAGGGTAGTGCCGCGTAGGCCTGGTTCAGGCTCAGGTAGTCACCGTTCCAGCCACCGACGGCGTAGATGGTGGTATTGAGTGCGACCACGCCCGGGCTGCGCCATTGTTCTATCAATGGTGTTTCAACCACGTTCCAGGTGTCGTCGGCCGGGTTGTAGCGCTCGTTGAAGCCCAGGTAACTGGTCCAGCCGCCCCCACCGATGGCGTAGAGTTGGCTGCCCATAGCGACCAGGCCCAGCCCTCCTCGCCCCACTGCCAGCGGTGCGCACGCCGCCCACGTCCTCGCCACCGGGTCGTAGACTGTGCACGTGGTCATTTCTCGCTCGCCATCGTACCCGCCCACGACGTAGAGGAGTTCCCCCAGAGGAGCGGCTGCGGCGAGGCTCCGCCTTGTGTCCATCGCCGTTGTTTCGGTCCAGGTATCCATCTGGGAATCGTAGACGTACACCGTGGCGACGTACCGCTCCCCGTCCCACCCGCCGAAGAGGTAAAGCCTTCCATCCAGCGCGGTTAGCGCGTAGGCGCAACGTGGTTCCGGCAGTGGCCTGGCCTCGCGCCAGGAGTCGGCCAGGGCATCGTAGACCTCGACCCGCCGCGTCGGTGTATTCTCAGCGTCGCAGCCGCCCGGCACGTACACTTCCGTCCCGATCACAGCGCCCGAGACGTAGGCCGCCGGCGTGGGCTTGTCGCTCCCCGGCGTCCAGACGTCGTTTTCGGGATCGTATGCCTCCACTGCAGCCGTGACCCCCTCAGGGGTTAAGCCTCCGATAGCCAGAATCCTGTCCTCGACTGCGGCAAGTGCCAGGTACGCCCGGCGGGTGGGCATCTGGGCCTGCTCCTGCCAGGGGGATTCTGTGTCCTCTATCACAACTGCTGGCTGCCCTCGCGGTTGGTCTAGCGGTAGGTCCGGTTCGGGACCCTCTGGTGGACTGCTGCGGGGCCACGTCATGGCTACCCCGGCCATTACAAGCAGCAGTGCAGCGATCAGCGCCACTCGCTTGGGCCAGGGAAGGGGTGGCTCCGGGGCAACCGTCGGAATGGATGGGAGAAGCGCACCGGTATCGCTTTGTGATGCTCCTTCGACGCTCTCAACGGGCACCCATCCCTCACGTACGGCGACCATTGTCGCTTCGGTACGCGATTCGACCCCTAACTTGGCGAAGATGTTGCGCAGGTGAACCTTGACAGTGTTGACACTGATACTCAACTGGTAGGCAATCTCGCGGTTGGTGACGCCGGTCGCTACCAGTCGCAGAATCTCTTTTTCGCGTTTGGTGAGGGGCTCTCCGTATTCAGGCATGTTTCCCGATTCGTCATCGGCCCGAAGTTCTCTACCGTGTTCGGGCAGATTTGTTCATTTGTTTATTTGTTCATTTGTTCATTTGTTCATTGTTCATTGTTCATTGTTCATTGGTTCATTGCTCATTCTACGTCATCTTGACCACGATGTCGGAGAGTACGTTGGCTGCCTCGTCTCCCCGGTCGGCAGCGTTGCTCAAGTGACGGTAGATCTCGCGCAGTTTGAGCATGTGCACGATGTGCTCCACGTCCTGCGGCTGGTTGAATAGGTCCGCGATTGCTTCGCGGTAGACGGTCTCCACGCGGTTCTCCAGCGCCTTGGCCCGCACGGCGTGGTCCTCGGCTACGCCAGGGTGGTCGGTCAGGCGTTGCACGCCCAGTTGGATTTCGCGCGCGGCGTCGTACAGCAGGGAGGCCATGCGCCGCAGGTAGTCGTTCGGTTCCACTTCGAGGATGAACATCTCGCCTACCGTCGTGTAGCCATAGTCAATGATATCGTCAATGGCACGCGAGAGAGCAAAGATGTCCTCGCGATCAATCGGCGTTACGAAGGTGCGGTTCAGTTCGTCAATCAGGATGCGTCGTATCTCGTCAGCCTCTTTCTCCATCCGTGTGACAAGTCCGGCCCGTTCCTTGCATGGGTCGTCCATGTACTCCTGTAGTGCTTCCATACCTTTGACGGTATACTCGGCCTGCTGGATCAATAACTGGATAAACCGATTCGGCTGCGCCTTGAAGAAACGTTGTAACCAGCCCATGCTTCCCTCCTATACCACGATACGCCGCACCACCAGATACGCCAACGCCGCCAGGAGCCCCGAGGCAGGGATGGTCAGCACCCAGGCGACGAGGATGTTGCCGACGACCCCCCAGCGCACCTTGCTCAGCCGCTCGGCCGACCCGACACCCATTATGGCTGAACTGACCACCTGGGTGGTGCTGACGGGGCCGCCCAGCAGCGCTGCCACCAGGATTACTATTGCCGACGTCACCTGGGCGGTGAAGCCGTGCACCGGGCGAATCTTGTAGAATTTCCCTCCCAGCGTGCGGATGATGCGCCAGCCGCCTATGGCCGTTCCCAGGGAGATGGTCCCAGCGCTGGCGGCGATTACCCACAACGGCACCTGGAACTGAGTCATGGCCCCGGATCCCACCAGGCCCATCGTTATGAGGCCCATCGTTTTCTGCGCGTCGTTTGTGCCGTGGCTCAGTGCCAGCGCCAGTGCGGTGAAAGTCTGCGCACGCTTGAAGAACAAATTGATGCGCGGCGAGGCTCCCCGCGCCAGGAAAAGCACCAACTTCATGAGAACGTAACCACCGAGCAGCCCCACCAGTGGCGATAGCAGCAGTGTGGTGATGATTTTGAGCAACCCAGGGAGTTGTACGGCGTCTATCCCGTAGCCCACGATGGTCGCACCCACCAGCCCGCCGATGAGGGCATGGGAGGAACTGGAGGGGATGCTGAGTAACCAGGTGATCAGATTCCAGATGATGGCCGCCAGGAGTGCTGCCAGCACGACCGCCATTGTAGCCGCGTAAGGCTGCACAACTTCGTGGCCGATGGTGGTCGCCACGGCGACCCCGAAGAGGAAGGGGGCGGTGAAATACGCTGCCGCGCTGAGCAGCAGGGCGCGTCGCGGGCTCATGGCGCGTGATGAGATCATAGTAGCGACGATGTTGGCGCTACCGTGAAAGCCGTTCAAGAAGTCGAACGCCAGGGCTATGGCGATGAAAGCGGTTAGTAATGGTGACATAGACATAGCGGGTAGCAGTCGGCAGTTAGCGGCTAGCGGCAGGTGACGCATCTCTCCGGTTTTCGTGTGCTCTAAGATTATAGCATAGTAGTGGGCGTGAGCAAGCGGCACCGCCGTGGAACAAGTGGTGCTGGGCCGGGAGTGAATTAGCACTGGCTCCTCCAGGCCGGTGCGACATTAGACCTGACAGGTTTTTGCCCAAGACTTGCTGTTCAACACAGTTGCCGAGTGACAAATGGGGCCTCAAGTCACGAAATTTGTGGAAACCTGTCAGGTCTTGACAGCGTCCACAGCACGACCTCGGGCGGGGCGAGGAAACGAGCACGTGGAGCGCCCAGTCCCTCCATCCCCAACCCGCGGCTCACGTAGAGTGTCGTCTTTCCCTCCTCGTAGCGGCCCATCTCGTAGCGCTTCCAGAAATCGGAACTGGTGACGAGCGCACCGAACAGAGGCAGGCGGATCTGTCCGCCGTGGGTGTGACCGCAGAGGTAGAGGTCGGCGCCCAATTCTACCGCCTCCGGCATCAGGTCGGGGGAGTGGTAGAGCAGCAATGTGAATCTGTCCCCCGGACTATCGTCCATCAAGCGACGGAGGCGGGGTGCATCCAGGTGACGCTCGTGGGTGCAGCGCAGGCCGACGAGACGTAGGGTATGGTCGTTGATGTGCAGTTCGACTGTCTCGTCCAGCAGCCAGGTGATGGGCAGGCCCTCGAAGATGGCCGGCACGACCTCAGGAAGATCTACCGGGGGGCTGCCAGTGATGGCGTAGACGGGGCCGTGGATATTCTCGCACAGGCGCGCCAGCAGGTCGCGCGTCTTGGCCTGGGCGTCGGCGTCGTGGATAGATGAGAGGTTGAGGTCGGCGCCGGTGATGACTGCGACGGCGGGGGCCAGTTCCTGGACCAACTGGAGCAACTTTTGCTCGCGTGGGGTGATGTGCTCGATGTGCAGGTCG
>JAUWOI010000507.1 GCA_030612185.1 Anaerolineae bacterium | reverse complement strand
GAGGGTTCCTACCTCTGCCTCGACAGTCTCAACGACTTGCTGAGCGATGGCGCGAAAGGCCTGGCGGTCCAGGTCTGCGATCTCCTGCCGCACGATCCAATATGCCATAGGGTTGATGTCGACGCCGACGATGTGGCACCCCAGGCGATTGGCCTCCAGCAAAGGCGTGCCACCGCCCATAAAGGGGTCGCCGATGATGAGGGTGCCCAGGTCGTGGCTGCGGAAGAACTGGCTCGCCAGCGGCTGATCGTCCCCGAACTCGGCCAGCAGCAAGGCGCGAAAGAGCGTGCCCGGCCGGCGGGCAAACCATTTGTGCACGCCGATGACCGGCCTGTAGTTTTGCTGTATTTGTTTCTCCCGTTGGGCCAGTTGGGCCACAAAGGGTATGTCAAACTTTTTCTCAATCATTGGTCTTCAGCCGATAGCACAACGCATCTCTCCTGCGTCTTACGTCAACCATCTTCACGTGTCGGGTGCACTTGATTGTGGCCCATGTCGGATATGCGGTCAACCCTATCCGTCAACTCATACGAGCCCGCAAACTACGATGCATCCAGAGACTCAGCCTCGGAGCGGGCCGCGTCGGTGAAACCGGCACGGGCAAAGAAGTCGTAGTGCACCGCCCATCCCTTGTCGTCGGCATCAGCGAGATCCCGCAAGAGCCTGACCGTCCTCTCTTCGAGCAGGTTGCGGATCACGTCCCGCCTCAATTGATCCGCCCCCCACTTGCACTCCCCCAGCAGAATAGCCCGTTCTTGCCAGTTCACCGCTACCACGTCAATCTGCACCCTGCGGCTCGAACGGCAACCTGCCCGCCCAACCTTGGGTTCGTAACGTTGCTTTCCAATTCGACGGCGGGAGAGCGTCCCCTACTTTGCATTCCACGCCATCTCTGCGCCGCCGCCTTCCCCCTCCCCCTCGTCCGGCTCGTCACCCGGGCCGCGCTACGCGCGGATCTGAGGGGGGCGCTTTTTGCCACCCTCAGACTCCCCCCATCAGTAGCCCAGAACACAGCAGCCCAGAAACTCACTGTCCTGGCGTAACACCAGCACACCGAAACCCGATGCCGGAGTAGATGCCGAACAGGGTGGGGTAGTAGCGGTTCGCCGCGCGGATGCCGTGCCAATAGTTGTACCAGCCGCCCCCGCGCAACACCTTGTGGTCTCCATCCGCTGGGCCAGTGGGATTCGTCTGCGATGCGGAAGAATAACTGCCGTACCAGTCGGCTGTCCACTCCCAGACATTGCCCGCCATATCCAACGCCCCGCACCAACTAGCTCCGTCAGGGAGACTACCCACTGGCACTGTGCGCCCTGGACACTCACCGAACTGTGCTCGTTCACAGGTAGGCGCATCGTTACCCCACGGGTAGATGTACCCCTGCTCTCCTCGCGCTGCGTACTCCCACTGAGCCTCTGTCGGTAGTTGCGCGCCCACCCATCCGCAATAGGCATCCGCCCCATACCAGGAGACCTCGATTACAGGATGATCCGTATAACCACTCTTGGGTTGGTACTGGCCTTCCACCTGCTCAATCAAGCAATTCTCGTCTTCCACGTCTTCCAATTCTAACCAGGTCACTCCTCCCTCCGTCTGGTTGCCCTGGTCGTTCAGGAAGGCTGCAAACTGGGCGTTGGTGACCTCGGTCTGGTCTATCCAAAAGTCGTCGAGGGTGACGGGGTGTTGGGGGAACTCGTCGCTGTCGGCGTCCGAGTCGCTCTCGTCGCTGCCCATCTGGAAGGTGCCGCCTGGGACATAGACCATCACCATATCGTCGGCGGAGCGGGTCTGGGGAGCGCCGGGGGCGAGGGTTGGTTCGATAGTAGACGTTGGTTCTTGGATTGGCGCGGTCGTGGGGGTGTTTGTCAGTGTTGGCGTCGGCTCCTCCGTGGCTCCCCAGCCTGCCAAATTGCCCAAGATGAGCAGCCCCACGGCAGCCACTCCAACCACAGCCCAGACCCAGGCTGGTACCGGCCCACGCTGCGGGCGGGTCGACGACTCGCGCGCTCGGGCCGATTGCTCTTGTTCCGCCTTCTCGCGCGCCGCGCGTTCCGCCTCGGCCTTCTGCGCAGCGAGACGTTCTCGCTCGGCTTTCTCACGGACCAGTCGCTCCTGTTCTGCCTTCTCCCGCACCGCGCGTTCCGCCTCGGCCTTCTGCGCAGCGAGACGTTCTCGCTCGGCTTTCTTGTGAGCCAATCGCTCCTGTTCCGCCTTCTCGCACGCCACACGTTCCGCCTCGGCCTTCTGCACAGCAACCCGCTCCCGTTCCTCTCGCTCTCTCTCCTTTGCTGCCTGGGCCTCTTGTTCAATCCTGGTGTATGCCGCCAGGCTCTCGGTCGCGGTGGTCGAGACGCGGCGGCTGTCGTCGTCGGTTAGATGCGCCAGGCCCTGGCGCGCAGCGAGGCTCAGGCTCTCGTCGCTGCTGTGCAGCAACCGGTCAAGTTCGCTCACCGCACCTTCGCGCATCCAGGTCGTGGGGCTTTCGATGGCTCGTTGCAGATCGAGGGGCAGTTCGGCCGGTTTTATGACCCAATGTGGATTCCGGGCGATGCGGATTTCCCCCTGCAGGTCGAAAACCCACTTGCGAGGAGTTTGCTGGGGGGTCTCGCCGGTGACACGGCCATAGACGTAATCGTAGAGTTCGTCGAGGGAGATCCACCCGTCGTCGTCCAGGTCGGCCTCACCGGTCTCAAGGCCCTGGATCAGGTGGCGGGTGAAGACAGAGTGGCTACCCTCTCCAATGACTTTGTCTTCCTCAAAGGCGTATTGTATCGCGTCGGAGGCAGTCAGTACCACCCGCCCGCGCCCCTCGAAATGCTCCTTGGCGCCAATGTCCGCGCCGGCTTTGGCTATCATCCCGCGCGCAAATGCCCCGCTGTAGCAGCAGTCCAGCAATAAGACCTGTCGTCGGGAGCGGCTGTAGCGCATCACGTCGTTGACGAGGGTAGTTGGTATCGCGGTGCTGCGCAGCATTTTGCGGCGCGTGTCGGTGGTGGCGAAATAGAGGCGTCCATCCTCATCTTTGATACCGTGGCCGGAGTAGTAGAGCAGCAAGAGGTCATCGGGCTTGCGGTTGGCGAAAAAGGCTTCGATGGCCTGGTTTACTTTGTACGAGGGTTCGTTCTGGTGTGTTTGTACTTGGAAGCCGCCGATGGTGGGATCCTGGAGGACGCGCGCCAAACCCTCAGCATCTTGGGCCGGAGCGACCAGTTGCCGGAGGTCGGGGTCTTGATATTGGTAACTGGCGATGATTAAGGCGTGGCGCTTTTCAGTCATTTATGACTCCACTGAAAAAAGGGGCTAATTTTAACGCAGAGACGCAAAGGCGCAGAGATTCTTGAATGATGCTTTAATATTTTTGAGAATCGAGGCCTTTGACTGAACAAATCTTGATCTACCATTTAAATTTCTTTGCGTC
>JAUWOI010000274.1 GCA_030612185.1 Anaerolineae bacterium | reverse complement strand
TGAATGCGGCCATTGGTACGCCAGGGCGATGGCTTCGTATGCACTGCTACAGGGGATGACGGGCGTCCAATACGACGCGGTGGAAAAGACTCTGTACATCAGGCCGAGCATCGAGGGCGATTTCCGTGCGTTCTTCTGTACCGCCAGCGGGTACGGCACCGTAGGGGTCCACGACGGGCAGCCGTTCGTAGAGGTCAAGCACGGGACGATTCCCTACGAGAGGATTGTCTATGAGCCTTGCCAAGGAGAAGGAACCTACCCGGCCCCAGGGTCACCTCCATGTGATAGGGCTGGGGGCGAGAGCCCAGGCAGCGAGCCTTGAGCGTGCCCTCTTGGCGGCGCGGGGACGAGGATGTGGCCTCGCTGGAAGTACCGCCGGCCGCGCTCGAAGGGCACCTCGCCGACCCAGCGGCGGACGTCGTGTTCGGTGAGTTGAGGCAAAGTGGTCATTTGCTCCTCCAACTCCTGGAACTGCTGATTCCGCCGAACGCGCTGGAATGGACACTCCAGCGCCTCAGTGATTACGTCGTCGGTTCCCCCCGCTGGTCTCTCTCAAGGGGAAGCACGCGCATCCCAGCCTCCTCAATAATGATACGTCTCGGGCGAAAAGCCCAGGCAAGCCGTTCCCGGTTAGCCTCACAGCCCGGCCTTGTTCAGTTCATCCTTCAGGGCGCGCAACCGACGGTTCTGCTCTCGCAAGTCGGCGATGAGGGTCTGCCAGGTCTCCGGTTCGCCTAGCCGGTGATACAGGTCGCGCACGCGGCGCAGGTACTTGGCCGCCTCGGCATAGTTGTCCCGTCCCCGTACCTCAATAAGCTGTTCGGCTTGCTGCACATAGAGGTCGGCTGCCGCCCGTGGCCGCCCCTTCTCCGCCGCCCGCGCCACCCGGATGCGCAGCGGAGGTCCCCACCGCCTCGATGAGGTACGGATCTGGGCCAACGTCTCCAGCGCCCGGTCAATCTCGCCCTCCTCCAGGTGAATCCCGGTTAACAGTGTGTACTCGGTCGCTTCGACCAACCGGGCCAGGATCACTGCACGAAGCCCGTCAACTCCTTCCCAGCGCGCCAACGGTTGCGCCAGGTTCTTCATCTCCCGGTAGCCCGCCATCGAGGGATGCTGCCAGAACAGTGTCTTCGCCAGTGTCAGGGCTTCCCCCAGGTCGCCCCGTGCCCTGGCTCGCTCTTTCAGCCATTCGATCAGACGTCTGTCCCTTCGGGCCGGGCCCTCAGGGCAGGCCTGGCTCGTCTGCGCCCGTTCCTGAATCAGTTCCTCAACCTGGCCGCCATAGCCGTGGGATACAAAGAGTTCGGCCAGAGAAAGCAGCGTGTGGTTCTCCACCTGCCGGACTTCGGCGACCGCCTCGTCCACCCTTCCCAATGCCAAGAGCCGGTCGATCAGTTCCCGCCTCTGTCCGGTCTGGCGGCAGAGTTGCAGGAAGGATTCGTCGTCCAATCGCTCCTTGTTCAGTTCAACCAGAAGGCTGCCGAAGTGCTCTCGCCGCCAGGTGGCGCGCCGGTCGTCGCCCGCGGGTATAGCTTTGTGCACCCACTCGGCAACCCGCTGCCGCTCCTCCGCTGTGGCGTGTTCCAGAATGATGGAAGGGACATCCTCTCCGATTCCAACCCCGCCATAGTCCACGTCCCAACGATAGATGTCGAACAGCGCCCGCAGGAGCGTCCCCCGCTGCGCAGGATCCTCCGTCCCCGCGAGACAGCGACCCAGCCCACTCACGCAATCGTCGACCCTCCAGGAGAGGTCACCATCATGATCATAGACCATCTCGTAGTTGTCCAGGATCCCCTGGGCCACGTTCTCGTAGACCGTCGCCGCGTTGTGCCACTCTTCCTGTTCGGCATAGTGGTCGCCCAGCTTGACCACGTCCTGCAGTTTCCAGGCGACGTCGAAGGCCGATTGCCGGTTGTCCTCGGCATCATAGAAGACGTTGTCCACCTGCTGGCGGATCATCATCGAGTCCACAGCCGGTCGTTCCTCCGCGTTGCCGGCTGCGGAGTGCATGACGAGCAACTCCAGGTCGGGATAGCGATCCACCATCTGGCGCATGAGTGCAATGAGTTCAGTCTTTGTGCATTGCTCCAGGATCTCTTCCATCGCTTCCACCTCCGAAAAAGAACGCGGATTCACAGGATTTACGAATCCTGTTTCACCTCACAGTACGCTCCTCACTCCTCCCGATGCAGATACCCCAGGCAATCCTCCCACTCCTGTAGCGCCTGGTGCACCCGACTGGAGAAGTCGGCCAGTTGCGCATCAGGCCAATCGTCTGGTGGGCGGTCGGCGTTGTCCCACTGGCGGGGTAAGTCAATTCCCTGCCAGGCCGATAGCTCAACACCGGTCAGGTACAACTGACCGTCGGGATCGCAGCGTAACCGGGCGGTGGGCTCGCCCCGCCAGGAAAGTGAGCCTACCCTAACCTCATCCTCATTCTCATCCATACCATTGATGGGAAGGTGTGGTGCCAATCGGGTCGTCACCTCGGCTACCCAACGACGCCAGGCGCTGGCATCCGGCATCGGGATTGGCGCATCCATCGGCAGCGTGGCACGCAGAGTAACGTCTACCCGCAGCCAGGGCTGTTCCGTGACTAGGTAGTAACCATCCTGACCCAGCACTTCGATCAACAGGTCCTCTTCCGTCGTGGCACTTCGCGCTGCAAGTGCCGCATCCCACTTCCAACTCAGGCCGGCATTGATGTAGAACGGCCCAGCGCGCTGCACGCCGCGCAGACTGACGCTGATTCTGTACCTGCGGCTCAGCCAGTCGAGTTCCACGGCCTCCATTGGTCGGGGAGGAAAAGGCATCAAGCCGGCCGCGTCCAGAGCCTCATGCCAGATGGTGCGAAATTGGTCGTAGTTCATAGTGCCCTACCTCAGTCCCAGCCAGTACCAATACATCTCCAGCCACTCTGCGCTGGCGAGGTCTGGATCCACGAACTCCAACTCCGCCAGGGCGACCGAGTATTCCCGATCTCCCTTGCGCACGAGGGCTACGATGCCGCGCCGGAGGCCACTGCTCGCTCCGTCCAGATCCACAACCTCTACCAGGTCTCCCAATGCCCTGGCCTTGAGTGGGAAGTTCAAACCCCTTTCGGCCAGAGTGTAGAAAACGGTCCAGAATCGCTCCTCTTCGTCGTGGCAGTCTGCCGTCGCTTCCCAAAGCAGGTCGCGCAATCTCTCTTTGTCCATTGCATCTCCCTCAGCAGGCTCAATCACTGATTTGGCTCCTTGGGTTCTATCCTCGCCTTCGTTTTTTCCGTTTTCTTCGTTTGCTTCTTCGTGGTATGCGTCGTGTCCCTTGTGTTCCTCGTCTGTCTGGTGGTCGGCTGCGCTCGTAGCAGTCCAACAGGGACTGTGGTTTTTCCTTGAAACCCCAAGGCAGGCCGTCCTGTTGATACGCTTCCTGGTAGCTCGCCGGGTCAAAGACCATTTCGTTGACCAGACCCGCTTGAAACAGTTGGCCAATCAAAGCGTAGGCTTCTGGATCGCGCAGATCACACAACTGCCCGACCACCGACGTCCAAACTTGCGGGTCGTCTACGGCTTCCTTGAGGGCCTCGTAACTCTCGTATGCCCGCCAGTCCAGGTCGGGGTCGGGGAGCAAGCCACGCAGAAAGACCATGACGCGGTCGTGGGTTTCGGGATGGCGAAGTGCGATAGTCCTCATCACCCGGCAGGCCACGGCGCGCGGGTACCACTCCACTGTCTTGTCGGCGGCAACGGCCTCCAGCATATCCAGTGCGGCGGAGCCGAACTTTTCCAGTGCATCGTCGGCCAGCCAATCGGCCAAACCGTGCCGCTCAGGCATACTAATAGCCCGTCGCAAAGCAGGCAGCGCCGACTCGGCCTGTAGTTCGCACAGCAGCAATGCAGCGTGAACCTGTGGCCAATCCGTGTCACACTCGACGACCTCGATGAGTTCAGGAACAACATCATTCCCGCGTTCCAACAGAGCCTGGATCAGTTTCAGGTCGGGGAGACGCTCCTGTTCACACAGCGCATCAATCAGTTCCGTCGTAGAAGCTCTCCTATAGTCCATACTCGTTCACCACACCAATCAGACAAAGTCAGCCATAGGCCCTTTGGCCCCACAATGTTCGCACGGCAGCGTGACCCCATACGTGCACTTGTTGCAGCGTTCGCAATGCCACTCCCGCCAGTCTCGACACTTGCCGCATACCTCGCAATGCCACGTACAACTATCTTGAGCGACGTCCTGCCAGCAGAAGGAATACCAGTACACTTCGCCACAGCCCTGACACGCATAATCCCCGATAAGCTGCCTGAGCGGGACCGATTCACATCCACAGGGCAGTTCATACTCTTCCGCCAACTCTTTTTCCGAAAGGGCCTTGTACTCGTCAATGTGCTGGATAGCACAGACGGACAAGGTATCCACGTCCACGCCGTTCAGCGGGTTGTGGCAATCGGTGCAGGTACAGTTCTCGTCACACGGCTCGTTGTTCTTGAGACAGGCACAGCGTCTGGTTCGACAGCCAGACTTGCACTTGCAGTTCACTGTTTTCTCCATCGTTTGCTCCTTGCACAGATCAGTTTTCATCAAGCCCTGCACCCATCGGTCGCGTTTTCGTTCTCCCACGACGACGCTTTCGCCGCCGCTTCTTCTTCGACTCCAAGGAATCTACATAGTCTTTGGAATCGCGCAAGCCCCAGTTCGTCAGGATGCGCACGAGTTTGACGGCCTCAACCTTGCGGTCACGGGCAAGCAGGTCGCGAACCTGGGAAACAACCATCGCAGGGGGTTCCAGATCACCGGGCGAAGAGTACGTTGATTTGGCCGTTAGGACAAAGTCCACGTAATCCTTTGCTTCTTGTGCGTCCATTCTACCCTGGGCTATGAGCCATTCGACGGCATCGTCCTTCATACCCTGGTCCAACAGATCACTCACACGAGAGGCAACGAACACCCAGTTGACGGTGTCGCCCTTGACCAGCGCATCCACGTAAGCCTTGCAGTCTCCCAGCCCCCAGTCGGTACGTTCTCGCACCCGCTTTATGGCTTCAGCGTATCTATCTTGCTGGACCAGTGCCTTGACTTCCTGCTCCGTCGCTGCCTCGTCCGCCGGGCTGAGGGCGGGCAGTGCGGCGCGAGCGAGGGTATCCACATAGCCTTTGGATTCCCCCAACCCCCAGCCTGTGGTCCGGCGCACCAGTTTGATTGCTTCGATCTTCTGGTTTTGGTCAATCAGGGTATGTACCTGGTTTTCAAGTTTGTCAAGATTCATCGGTATATCTCCCTACAGCCAAGTGGAAAACTCCAGTTACCCATTGGTCATATCCCCTCCCTGCGCAAGCCAGAAAGACGATGACTGTCTCTTCTTGCGCTTCCCCCTCTTCGCCACGCTCTCCTCCAAACTCAGCCCTTCGTCCAGACCCTGCAGGAGAAAGCGGACACCCAGGTTGTCGTCCGGGTTCAGTTCCAGCATTCGGGCAAAGACTTGGCGAGCCTCGTCTGTTCGCCCCAGCCGCCACAGGCAGAGTCCGCGCCCACGCAGTGCCCGCATGAAGGGCCGCGCGCCTCCATCGTCCCAGAGAGGCCCAAGGGCGAGAGCCAACTCGGCAATATTGTGCTCTGGGGTCACCGCCTGGCCCCGCTCGTAGAGGACCAGCGCCTCGGTAATCCGCCCCTCGCCGAAGCGCAGGTTGCCCAAGTGTACCCAGGCGTCGGCGTGACGGGGGGCCATCCGCAGCGTCTCCCGATAGTAGGCTTCAGCCGCGAAAAGTTGCCCGGCCTCTATATGCTCCATCCCCCGCTCAAACAGGTAGACCCCCCACTCCCATCGCTCATCTTCCGAGCGTGCTTTGCGGCGATCCCCATGGGGGTGAGGTATGGCATCGTGATCGCGCCACCTGGCATGCTCTTTCTCCAAATAGTCTACCAGTTTCTCCACCAGATCCGTGTTGCGCTCTTGCACCACGAAACGGATGTCGGCCCGCAGGACGTCGGCCCACGGGTCAGGGGGCAACGAATGGCGATAGGCATCGTGGGCGATGAGGCGGGGAATCAACCAGAAATCCGGCAGGCTCCGCTGCGACGCCCGTAGCACCTTCTCAGCCGAGTCGGCCAGGGTCCGATTGCGGGCGGCGATAGCAGTTTCGTCCCGGTCAGCACGATGGATCAGGGTCACCGTGTAGCGGCGGGCGTCTGCGTCGAGCACGCGCACGATCAACTCGTCGTCGGGTGTTGCTTCCTGCCGCCGATACCACTCG
>JAUWOI010000345.1 GCA_030612185.1 Anaerolineae bacterium | reverse complement strand
CGGCTCTTCCAGGCCGGTGCTGGGCTCGCTGGAAGTGTGGCCTGGCGTGCGGCGGCGCGGCGCTGGCGGCCTTTGCGCTCACCAACCCCTTTGCACTCCTGGCGTTCCCCACATTCTGGCGCAACGTGGCGGAGCAGGGGGCCATCGCGCGAGGTTTGCTGGACGTGCCCTACACCAGACAGTTCCACGCCCCCTGGCGTTATCTCTACCTGCTGGTGCAGCAGTTGCGTTGGGGGATGGGGTGGCCGCTGGGGCTGGTCTCCTGCACTGGGTTGGTCTGGGCAGTGTGGCGGGCGGTGCGGGAGCCACCACGCCGGGCGGAGTGGGTGCTACTGGCGTGGACGGTGCCCTATTTCGCCTTCGTCGGCGCGCTCTACGCCAAATTCCCCCGCTACCTCTTGCCCCTGACACCGCTCCTGGTCCTCTACGCTGCTCGTCTGCTGACCGCCCTGTCCCACGGGCGACGACGCACTCCCTCTTCTCTCATCTACTCATTCCTCATCTACTCCCTACTTTGGTGCCTGGCCTTCGCCAGCCTCTATCACTCTCAGCACCCCTGGTTAGCCGCCTCAGAATGGTTCTACGACCACGCGGGACGGGGGGCGGTCGTGGCCGTCGAGCAGTGGGATCATCCGCTGCCACTGGACGCGACGACGACCTACGACTATGACGTGCGGGAACTGCCCATTTTCGACGAGGACACGCCGGAGAAGTGGGCGGCGATGGATGAGGTGTTGGCAGAGGCCGACTACGTGGTCATAGCCAGCCGGCGCGGATACGCGACGTTGGCGCAGTGGCCGGCCCGTTATCCCCTCACAGCCCGCCATTACCGGCTGCTCTTTGAGGGTGGGCTGGGCTTCGAGCCGGTGGCCTGCTTCGGACGCTACCCGCGCCTGGGGCCGCTGGCGCTGGTGGACGATCCGACCGCTGGTCTGGGCTTCTCGCTGCCTGATCTCTGCCGGCCTGGGGCACCGTTTGTGCTGCGCCTGGGCCGGCTGGATGAGAGTTTTGTCGTTTACGACCACCCGCAGATGATTATCTTCCGCCGCTCCGCGCCCTAGAACGACCGATGTTCCGTCCGGGAGATTATCTCATCCTGCAACGCTTTGCCGAGATCACAGAAATAGTCGCTGTAGCCTGCCACGCGTACGATAAGGTTCCGGTATTGCTCAGGGTTCTCTTGCGCGGCGCGCAGCGTGGTGCCATCCACGACGTTGAACTGGACGTGGTGACCGTCCAGCCTGAAGTAGGTGCGTATCAGTTGAACGAACTTGTCCAGGTCCTCGTCGTCTTTGAGCAACTGGGGCGTGAACTTCTGATTGAGCAGTGTGCCGCCGGTGCGGACGTGGTCCATCTTGGCCGCTGATTTGAGGACCGCCGTCGGGCCACGCCGGTCTGCTCCCTGCACAGGCGAAATGCCTTCGGAGAGGGGCGCCCAGGCCCTGCGTCCATCGGGTGTGGCCCCGATCACCGATCCAAAGTATACGTGAACCGTGGTTGGCAGCAGGTTGATACGGTACGTTCCGCCTCTGGTGTTCTGGCGTCCGTCTATGGCATGGAAGTAGGCCTCGAACACAGCCACCATCACGTCGTCCGTATAATCGTCGTCGTTGCCGTACTTGGGCGTCTTATTCAGCAGCATCTGGCGTACTCTTTCGTGTTCCTCGAAATCGTCCCGGAGGACAGCCAGCAGTTTCGCCATCGTCAGGGTCTTCTCGTCAAAGACGTGATACTTGATGGCAGTCAGGGCATCGGTCATCGTGCCTATGCCCACCCCTTGGATGTAACTCGTGTCATACCGTGCACCGCCGTCGTGGTAGTCCTTGCCCGTGGCGATGCAATCGTCAATCAATAACGAAAGGAGCGGCGCAGGGATATAGTTGGCGTACAGCCTTTCGATGACGTTGTTGCCCTGCACCTTGATGTCTACGAAGTGGTTCAACTGCTTTTCGTAAGCCTCGAACAGTTTCTCGAAGGAGTCAAATTGCGTGGGGTCTCCTGTTTCCAACCCGATTCTGCGGCCGGTCTGGGGGTCAATGCCGTTGTTCAGGGTGATCTCGAGTACCTTGGGCATGTTGAAGTAGCCCGTCAGATTGTAGTTTTCCTTTCCAAACGCGCCAGTCTCCACACAACCGCTGGTGCCACCGTTTCGTGCATCTGCGATGGATTTGCCCTGCCGGATCATCTCCTGGACAACAACGTCGGCGTTGAACACCGAGGGCTGGCCAAACCCCGTGCGGATGATTTTAGCCGCTCTCTTGATGAATCTATTGGGGTTCTTTTTGCTGACTTGAATGGAGGAACTGGGCTGCAACAGCCGCATCTCCTCTATCACGTCCAGAAGCAGATAGGTGACCTCATTGACGGCGTCTGAGCCGTCCTCTTTCAGACCGCCCGTGTTGATCTGGGCGAAATCCGTGTACGTGCTGCTCTCCGCCGCGGTGACTCCAACCTTGGGCGGCGCAGGTTGGTTGTTGAATTTGATCCAGAAGCATTGCAGCAACTCTTCGGCTTGCTCGTGGGTGAGTCTTCCCTCTTCCAGTCCCTTTTGGTAAAAGGGGTACAAATGCTGATCTAGTCGCCCCGGATTGAAGGCGTCCCAGGGGTTCAGTTCCGTTGTTACGCCGAGGTGGACGAACCAGTAGTACTGCAACGCCTCCCACAAATCCCGGGGCGCGTGGGCCGGTACGTGTGAACAGACCTCGGCGATGTGCTCCAGTTCTTGCTTTCTCTGCGGGTCGGTCTCCTGCTGCGCTAACTTCCAGGCTTTTTCCGCGTGCCGTTCTGCAAAGAGGATCAAGGCGTCTGCGCAGATGAGCATCGCCTTGAGTTGTTCTTGTTTGTCGTATGCTTCTGGGTCGTTCAGGTAGTCCAGGTTTTGCAGGTTTTGCTGAATGTCCCGCTTGAAGTCGAGGATGCCTTTGTGGTAGATCTTGTCATCCAGGACGGTGTGACCGGGAGACCGTTGCTCCATGAACTCGGTGAAGACGCCGGCCTCGTATGCACCTTTCCATTCCTCCGTCATTTCCTGAAAGATGAGTTCGCGCATCGTCTTGCCCCGCCAGAAGGGGATAATGGTTTCCTCGTAAACCTGCCGGGCCTGGGGACTGACGGCAAAGGATATCTTTTCCCGGGAATTGAGGATGTCCAGGTCTTCCAGGCTATGGCAGCAAAGTTCTGGGTAGGTCGGCACGGTCTTGGGGGCCGGGCCCTTCTCGCCGACGATCAGTTCGCCTGCGTTGATGCAGATGGTCTTGTGTTCCATCAAGTATTTGAACGCCAGCGCACGATGTACGGGCGCGGATACCAGTCCCAGGTCCTGGCGGTAGAATTCGGTCAGCAGTTCTGCTCTCTCGGTCGAGAGGGTGGGTATGGCATCCAGGCTTTGCTGCCTCAATCGGGTGACTCTTGCGCTCATGGACATGATATCAACCTCCCGTTTCAAGACCTGACAGGTTAATGGACAGATTCTTTGACACAAAAACTCTCTCGGAAACCTGTCAGGTCTGGCCTGAGTAATAACCTCCCGTTTTCACTCGTCAGCCAGATTCTAGACGATTTTGAGCAAAGGGCAAGTGTATACTGTCGTCGTTGCGGTTACCGCCTCCTGATGGTATAATGCCCGCCATGCGCAGGTGGCGTCTCTGGATTGGCATAACAATCAGCCTGGTCTGCCTTGCCCTGGCCCTGACCGGCATTGAGTGGGATCAGGTGGGTCTGGCGCTACGTCGGGCCGACTGGCGCTACCTGGTGCCGGCCGCTGTCTCGCTCCTGGCCTACCTTCTGGCGCGCTCGATCCGCTGGTGTATCCTGCTAGGGCCGGAGGTCAGCCTGGCCGAGGCCTTCGCCGTGACCAACATCGGCTACCTGGTCAGCAACGTCCTCCCCTTCCGCCTGGGCGACCCGGCGCGGGCGGTGGCGATCGGGATGGGAGGTGGGGCGAAGATGAGCGCGGCGCTTTCCACCATCGTCGTCGAGCGGGTGCTGGATATGCTGATGGTCGTACTTTTGCTGGCGGTCACGGTGCCCTTCGTTGGGCAGGCCGGGTGGATGAGGGAGACCGGCATAGTGGCGGGGGTGGGGGCGCTGGCCGTGATGGCTGTGCTCGTCGCCTTGGCTCTGTGGCCCGACCAGGGACACCGCTTCCTGCGCGGTCTGCTCTCCCGTCTCCCGCGCGTTGACGTCGAGCGGTGGATGCAGGCATTGGGCGGTCTCCTGGACGGGCTGGTTGCGCTGCGCTCGGGGCGACGGGCGCTCGGTCTGTGCCTGTGGTCGCTCGTGGCCTGGGCTTTTTGCATCGGTTACTACTACAGTATGCTCTGGGCCTTCCTCGACTCGCCTACGCTGCTGATGGCCACCTTCCTCACGTGTGCCATCGGGCTGGGTATGGCAGTGCCAGCATCGCCCGGGGCGATGGGGGTCTTTCACGCCTTCGCCCGGTATGCGCTGGTGCTACCCTTTGGCGTGGACGCTGCCGATGCCGTCGTCATCGCCTTTGCCTCTCACACCTACCAGTACATCCTGATGATCCTGTTGGGGTTGTGGGGCCTGGCCCGGCAGAACCTCTCCCTTGGCCGGTTACGGGCCGGCGTAACAACTACATTGACATAACAAAGGAGTGAGATATTGACCGATCCTTCGGCAGGCTCACCGCCACGCCTGCCACGAGAGTACTCTCGCAGTGGAGTACTCGCGGTGGCAGGACACCGCTTTCTCGTCACAGGTGGAGCGGGCTTCATCGGCTGCAACTACGTCCACCGGCTGCTGGCGCGGGGCGAGCAGGTTACGCTGTACGACAACCTATCGCGCCGCGGAACCGAGGCCAACGTGGCCTGGCTGCGCGAGTTGCACGGTGCGGACAGTTTTCGGCTCGTGGTGGGCGATGTGCGCGATTACGAGACGCTGGCCGGGGCGGCGCGAGGAACCGGTGTCGTCGTGCACCTGGCCGGGCAGACGGCAGTCACCACTTCGGTTACGGACCCCCGTTCTGACTTCGAGGACAACGCACTGGGTACTTTCAACGCGCTGGAGGCGGCGCGGCACGCGGGCACCAATCCCATATTCCTCTATGCTTCCACCAACAAGGTCTATGGTGGGATGGAAGAGGTGGCGGTGATTGAGCAGGAGACTCGCTACGCCTACCGGGACTTCCCACTCGGCATCCCGGAGACGCAGCCGCTCGATTTCTGCTCGCCCTACGGCTGTTCCAAGGGGGCCGGCGCCCAGTACGTGCGCGACTACCCC
>JAUWOI010000215.1 GCA_030612185.1 Anaerolineae bacterium | reverse complement strand
GGCGGCGCAGGTGATGGGAGGCTCGCTGGGTGGAGCGGGTGGGGTGGTCACCTCAAGCCTCCTTGGATTCCGGCCCATCCTGGTCGAGCCACAGGCGGGCAACGGTGTCATCCAGTCCTGATGGCCGCACGTCTTGCACGTTCAGTTGGAGCCGCCGCTGGCCGTTCCATTCGTTGACCTCGAGGTGGTAGACGATGTCCACCCGGTCGGGCAATTTGCCGGCCCATTCCCCCTGCCGGAAAGCGATACCGTCCCAAGTGGCACGATCATCAGAAAGCCTGAGTTTGAGGTGTCGCCCTTCTTTCCCCACGGCCCGCTGGCCCAGGAGGCGGACGTTCCGGCTGAGGAAGAGGGGGTGGGGGTTAGCGTGGCCGCAAGGCTCCAGTTGAGCCAATTCGCGCTGCAGTTCCCACGACATGTGTGCCAGTTCAACCTCTGCGTCTATGGTCAGGGCGGGGATCAATTCAACGTCGGCCAGTCGCTCAGCGGCCAGCCCCCGCAACCGGTCGGCCAGGCTGTCCAGATTTTCGTTGGAGACTGTGAAGCCTGCGGCGGCGGCGTGCCCTCCGTGGCGGACCAGCAGGCCAGTGCATTTGTCTAGTGCGTCGGTAATGTGGAACTCCGGGATGGAGCGGCAGGAGCCCCGGCTGACTTTCTCACCAACTTCGACGACGACGGCGGGGCGGTAGAACTCGTCAACCAGCCGGCTGGCGACCAGGCCCACGATGCCGGCCCTGAAGTCGGGTGCAGCCGCAAATAGGAGCGGAGCGCCTTTCGCCGTGACCAGGGCGAGTTGGCGGGCTCGCTCCTGAGTTACCAGCGTGAGTTGCTGGCGCTCGCGGTTAAGTCGATTCAGTTCGCTGGCCAGTTGTTCGGCCTCGGCCGAGTATTTGGTCTCCAGGAGTTGGTAGGCGCTCTTGGCATGTTCCATTCGCCCGGCAGCGTTGAGCCGTGGCCCCAGTGTGTAGCCGATGGCGGTGGTGTCCACCTGCCCAGGCTTGAGGCCAGCCTGCCGGCAGAGTGCCTCGATGCCTGGTCGCTCCATGTGGTTGATGTGCGCCAGCCCACGGTGTACCAGCGTGCGGTTCTCGCCCAGGAGGGGGACCAGGTCGGCCACTGTCCCCAGGGCGACCAGGTCCAACAGATCCTCTTCCTCCAGCCGCACCTCCTGGGTGGTCACAGGGGTCTGGCAGTGGCTGCGTAGGAGGGCCTGGGCCAGTTTGTAGGCGACGCCCACGCCAGCCAGTTCGCCGAACGGGTAGCGGCTGTCGGCCCGTTTGGGGTCAACCACGGCCACGGCCTCGGGCAGTTCGAGGCCGACGGAGTGGTGGTCGGTCACGATGACGTCGAGGCCCAGCCGGTTAGCGTGGGCGATCTCGTCCAGCGAGCGGACACCGCAATCTACGGTGACGACGAGACGGACGCCGTCGCGGGCCAGTTGGGTCAACGCGTCTTTGTGCAGACCGTACCCCTCGTCCACGCGGTGGGGGATGTAGGGGCGCACGTGGCCCCCGAGCGCTCGCAGGGTCTGTACCAGGAGCGCGGTGGCAGTCACCCCATCGGCGTCGAAGTCGCCGTACACAGTGATGGGCTCGCTGGCGCGTAATGCCTGTCGCAGGCGGGTGACGGCGGCGTGCATTCCCTGGAGAGCAAAGGGGTTGGCCTCGCCACTCTCGCCGCTGAGGAAGGCGACCACATCAGCCGGATCGGTGAGACCGCGATTATAGAGCACCTGCGCGGTGATGGGGTGCAGGTGGGGGAAGCGGGCGATATGGCTGGGTGGGGCGGTCGGCACGACTTGCCAGCGTTTGAGGCTTAGAGCCATAGGGAACTCCGTTTCAATGAACAACTGTGCTCTCATTGTTCATTGATTCATTGGGTCATTGTTCATTGGATCGTTATCTTACCACAAGGCGAACGAAAGGAAAAGCCCTTCTCCTCAACGGGGAAGGGCCTCCACGTGCCTTGTCGCAAGACGGGGCTAGAGCCAGCCCTGGTTTTTGCAGAAATCGGTGATGATAGGGATGGTGACCCACTTGCCCTGGTAGGCCTGGACTGCCAGATAGATCGCGTAGACCAAGCCCAACACTCCTGCGCATCCAGCGGTGATGGTACCGATTACGAGCCAGACCGCCGAGAAGGCGAGGGATTGAACAGCGTGATACTTGATGAAGGGGCGATCCTTCTTGTCCTCCATCAACAAGACGATGATGGGTACGATGATCCCAATGATCCAGCACAAAAGTGCCCACAACTTATCGTCGTCGGTGATCTCCTCGCCACCCATTGGTGCACCTGCCATTTCTTCTGCCACTTTGTCTTACCTCCTTGGTTCTATTTAGCGCGCATTGGATCTGGTGAAGCGTTCACGCGTCGCGCTCCACCGCCGGAACTTATTCGCTATTTTAGCAGACTCCGGCGCAGATGTCAACTGTACCTGAGTCGTAGTTGACAAGTTGGGGCGAGTTTGGTAAAATAGGGCGGTACTTCATTCCTGATTCCCCTTTGGGTAAAGCGAAAGGAGGTGGTGGCGGACTACACTCTTCGATTCTCAGGATAGGCCGTTTCCGGGGGATGGTCACCCCGCCAGAGTATGCTGCGGCCTGTCTCTCTGTGTGTGTTTTTTTGATTAACGCTTCGTATAAGGAGGAGAAAGGCAATGAAGAAGTTCGTGTTTGTAAGTTTGCTGCTCATTAGTCTGCTGCTGGCGTCCTGTGCGCCCAAAGCAGCGCCGTTCGAGTGCACAGACGCAATCGGCTGTGTAACTATCGCTCCGGGCGACCCGGTCCGTATCGGCTACGCCCTGGTGATCGCCGGCCCGAATGAATCGCTGGGCGTGGACTCCCGGAATGGCATCGAGATCGCCATTGGCGACCACGACACAAAAGTCCTCGAACACCCGATCGAACTGGTGGGTGAGGACGCCATGTGCAGCGCCGAGGGTGGCCAGACGGCCCTCACCAAGCTGGCCTCTGACCCCAGCCTGATCGGCGTCATCGGCACCAACTGCTCCAGCTCGGGCGAGCCGGCCTCGAGGATCGCTTCCGACGCCGGCATGGTGCTACTCTCGCCCTCCAACACCGCCCCGTCGCTGACGAATCCGGACCTGACGTGGAACCCTGGCTACTTCCGCATCTGCCATAACGACACCGTGCAGGGCGCGGCTATGGCAAAGTACGTGTACGAAGAGTTGGGCGCGCGCACGGCGGCCACGATCCACGACGGTAGCCCCTACGCCGACCAGTTGCAGGAAGTGTTCGCTAACACGTTCGTGGAAATGGGCGGCACCATCACGGCTCAGGAGGCGGTCAACGTGGGCGACACCGATATGCGCCCCATCCTGACGACCATCGCCGCGGACGCGCCGGACTTCCTCTACTACCCGATCTTTATCCCCGAGGGTGCGCAGATCACCAGGCAGGCGGGGGAGATCGGTGGCCTGGAGGACACGATCCTGGCGGGCGCGGATGGGATGTATTCGCCGGACTTTGTCGAAGCCGCTGGCGATGCCTGCGAGGGCATGTATATCTCGGGCCCGAACCTGGCCTACGATAATCCAATCTACGACCACTTCCTGGAGGTCCACACGGAGAAGTACGGCTATGATCCAATGAGCGTCTTCCACGCCCAGGCCTACGATGGGACGATGATGCTCCTGGCCGCCGTCGAGAAGGTCGCGGTGCAGGATGAGGATGGCACGCTGCACATCGGGCGGCAGGCGCTACGCGATGCGCTGTCCGCCACCAAGGACTATGACGGCATCACCGGCAGTCTGACCTGCGACCAGTACGGCGACTGCGCCGACCCGGAGATCGCAGTCAACCAGATCACAAGCGGCGAGTACGTGCCACTCTGGACGTACGTGCCGTAGTACGCTCTACGTCTGGCATCCAGGCTGTTGGTCTGGAGTCGGTGACTCTGGGAATGAGGGGATGAGTCCAGGTGAGGTTTGGCCAGGACTCATCCCTACTCTTGCAAGTGGAGAAGGACTATGCAAACGACTATGCGTCAGCGGTTTGAGAACATTGACTATCTGGATATTGCCCTGTGGGTGCTCCGGATAGCGCTCATCGTGGCCGTCTTATGGGGAACCGTGGCCACCATCCTCGACAACCCATATTCTACTGAGCAGTGGCTGGACTTTTTAGTTTTTGGTCTGGCTCAGGGCAGCCTCTACGCGCTGATCGCGCTGGGTTACACGTTGGTGTATGGCGTGTTGCTCATGATCAATTTCGCCCATGGTGAGTTCTTCATGGCGGGGATTTTTACCGCCACTGTCTTCGTTGCCATCCCTCTGGATGCGTCCGGCTTCACCGATCGCCATCCCATCTGGGCCTTGCTCGTCATCTCGGTCGTGGCCATAGCCACCTCGATAGGCATCGCCGTGCTGACGGAGCGCGTAGCCTACCGCCCGCTCCGCCGCGCCCCGCGCCTGGTGCCGTTGATCACGGCCATCGGCGCTTCGTTCTTCTGGCAGTATTTCTTCCGCGGCCTGTACGGTTCCGGCATCACGGCCTTTCCCGACGTCGCTGTTCTAAAAGGATCATGGACCATTTTGGGGCTGGAAATCTTAAAGTCCCAGGTCGTCGTAATCGTGGCCTCAGTCCTGATGCTGATCGGATTGTATATCTTCGTCATGCGAACCAGGATGGGGAAGGCCATGCGCGCCGTGTCGGAGGACAAAGACGTCGCTGCGCTGATGGGGATTGACGTGGACCGGGTGATCATGATCACCTTTGCCGTCGGTGCGGCGATGGCCGGGGCGGCCGGGGTTCTGTACGCACTGCTGTACCGGCAGGTGCACTTCTTTATGGGTTTTTTCCCAGGCCTCAAGGCGTTTACCGCCGCTGTGCTGGGAGGCAGCGGCAGCGTCCCCGGCGCTGCACTGGGTGGGTTATTGCTGGGGCTGTTCGAATCGGTCGGGCCCTGCCTGTTTCTGGAGGGGTTGGGCATAACCTCGCCCTACCAGCTCAAGGACGTGATCGCCTTCACCATGCTGGTGCTGGTGCTGTTGGTCCGGCCCCAGGGCATCATGGGCGAGCCGTTAGCCGAAAAGAAGGCTTAGGGAGATGACGATGACAATGGAAACAGAAACACGCTTCAACTGGGGCGAGATCGTGCGGCTGGGACTCCTGGCTGCGGTTATCACGTTATCGTTCAACCTGATCGGCATGGTAGGGACATTCGGCGGACGCGACATCATCGGCGGGATGGTCTCCGTGGGTCACGTTTTCCTTTTCGGAGCGGCCCTGGGTTGCGGATACATCGCGGCTCAGCGGTTTTCCGGTGGTGGCGCGGGCAATACGCTCCTGGGCGGGCCACCGCGAGTACTCGTGGCGGGGTTGGTGATTGGTCTGCTCTCCAGCCTGCCGTTGGTCGTCCTGGTTTTGATAGCCGAGCCGCTCAATCTGCGCCAGTTTATGCCTTATGTCTCGCCTGCGCTGCTGGAGATGCTGACTTTTGGACAGGGGCAGGCACTGGGGTCTCTGATCCTGATAGTGGTAGCGTCCGTGCTGGGTTTGATCGGGGCTGGTATTCCCCTGCTGCCCCCGCGCGTGCGGCAGCCGCTGATCTGGGGACTGGCGGCGGTCTTTTTGATCGGGCTGCTGGCCGAGGTCATTATCCTGGCGTGGGGGAATCAGGGGCTCGGGCTGGCGATCCGGCGGGTCGTGTTCGCGGCCAGGGGGTTGTCCGTACTGGGCGCCACGCTGGTTTTCCTGATCGTCGCGGGGCTAAATGGTTGGTGGGGCAGCCGGGGCGACGGAATCAAAGGGCGCGTCAATGCACTCCCACCCGGGCAACAACGGAATCTCCGTTGGGGTGGAATTGGTCTGGGAATCTTGCTTCTGCTGTTCCTGCCGCTGTTCCTGCGCACCTATCTGACCGAGGTAGTTGACAACATCGGCATATATGTCCTGATGGGGTTGGGGCTGAACATCGTGGTCGGCTTCGCCGGCATGCTGCACCTGGGGTACGTGGCCTTCTTCGCCATCGGGGCCTACACCATGGCCCTGCTCACCCCTAGCGAGTATGGCGTGGCGGGCCTATCGTTCTGGACTGCTCTGCCCTTTTCGGTGCTCGCTGCGGTGTTGATGGGCCTTATCCTGGTCATTCCAGTGCTAAAGATGCGCGGCGACTACCTGGCGATCGTCACCCTCGGCTTTGGAGAGATCATCCGCATCCTGGTGCTGTCGGACTTTCTGGCTCCCTGGATCGGCGGTGCGCAGGGCATCCTGAAGATTCCCAACGTCTCTGTCGCCGGTATGGAGTTGGTCAAACCGGAGCAGTTGTACTACGTAATCCTGGTCTGTTGCCTGCTCGCCCTATTCGTCTCCTGGCGGCTGCGCGATGCGCGCATGGGGCGGCAATGGAGGGCGTTACGCGAAGATGAGGACGTAGCCGAAGCGATGGGCATCAATCTGGTCAAGACAAAACTATTGGCCTTTGCCATCGGCGCTGCCTTCGCCGGGATGTCGGGGGCGATCTTTGCCAGCAAGTTGGGCTCAATCTTTCCTCACAGTTTCAACCTGATGGTTTCTATCAATGTGTTGTGCCTGATCATCGTGGGCGGCATAGGGAGCCTGCCTGGTGTAGTGGTGGGGGCGATCCTCCTGGTAGGGCTGCCAGAACTGCTGCGCGAGTTCGCCGAGTACCGGTTGCTGATGTACGGCGCGCTGCTGATCGTGATGATGGTCACCCGGCCGGAAGGTTTCTGGCCATCCGAGGTCATGAAGCGCGAATTGCGTGCTGATTCGGAGGAACCTTCGCCCTCTGGCGGAGGGAGCATGATTGAGCCAGTATAGCCTACGAGAGGACAAAGCCTATGACTACCATTCTTACTTCCAAGCAAGTTACCAAACGGTTTGGCGGCCTGACGGCGGTTGATACGTTTGACTTCGAAGTCCCTGAGCACTCCATCGTCAGTATCATCGGGCCGAACGGCGCGGGGAAGACCACCTTTTTTAACTGCATCACCGGTTTCTACGGTTTCGACGAAGGCCAGATTTTCTTCAACGACCACCTGTTGAACGGGCAGTCGCCGGACCGGGTCGCCCGCCTGGGCATCACCCGCACCTACCAGAACATCCGTCTCTTCGCCAACATGAGCGCCATCGAGAATATCCTGGTCGGCATGGAGCCGCAACTGAAGCGCGGTTGGATCGGAGCCGTCATTGGCTCAAAGGCCACGCGGGAGGAAGAGGCGCACGCGGTGGAGGAGGCCAACAGGCTGCGTCAGTTTGTGGGCCTGGTGGGCAAGGGAGATCTCCTGGCCAGGAACCTGCCCTACGGCGA
>JAUWOI010000363.1 GCA_030612185.1 Anaerolineae bacterium | reverse complement strand
CTGAAGTCCCACCCGCAGAGGAAGCGGAAGAAGAGGAAGCGGGATTGGTAGAATTCCCTTCCCCACCAGCGCCGATGCTGGCGACAGACGAAGAACCGGAATCCTCTGAATCCCAGGAAGAGACTGAAAGCAGCGAGACGTAAGACACACAACTACGTGTCATCAGAAGCCGGGGAGATCCGCTTGAGGACTCCCCGGCTTTATGGTGCTCGTACTGTACCCAACCCGCTGCGCTTTGACAACTTCCAAAAACAGATATAACATAGCATCCCGTTGGAACCAACGGCCACCAAACGACGTCTATAAGAACAGGAGTCTAACAACAAACTAACAAACCAACAAACAAACAAACTAACAAACCAACAAACCAACCACAGGAGACAACCGATGAAAATACGATACATTGCCCTTTTGTCCCTGCTGGCACTCCTGCTGGCAGCCTGCGGATCGCGCCCTCAGTCCACCCCCGAGGCCACGCATGAGGCTGGCCCTGGTACCCCGGTACAGCCTGACCCAGGCGATAGTCCCTTGCCCGAATCTCCCCTGCCCGAACCAGGGACAAGCCCCATTTTGCCCCCACCAGGCCCCCCGGCAAAGCCCGTGACCGCCGCCGTGGCCCACCTGGCTGCCGAACTTGACATCTCCCTGGAGGAAGTGTCCGTTCTCTCCTCCGAACCGGTCGAGTGGTCCGATGCCAGCCTGGGCTGCCCCCAGCCGGGGATGATGTACGCCCAGGTTCTCACTCCCGGCTACCGGTTCATTCTGGAGGTCCTGGGAGAACAGTACGCGGTTCACACCGACCGGACAGGGCAGAGTGTAGTCATCTGCCAGTCAGCCTCACCGCACGAGGGCGACCCAGAGGCCATCTTCCATGCCTTTCTGGCCCATCTGACCCAGACCTACCCCGGCTTCGGGCTGGATCAGCAGGGGGAATGGGCGCCGGAGGACGTCACGTCGCCGGGTCTCGTGGGGGCTTCCACCCGGGTCTGGCGAAGCGGGGAGTGGAGCATGCAGATATCTCACCCCGTGGTGCCTCAGCCCACTTATGAGGCCATCCTGGCCCACCAGCGGGCGGGTCTCATCTGGACCGGCACGCTGGAGACCGGCGGGCAGGTGACCGACACCGACACGAAGACACCCCTTCTCTCTACCAGCGTCGGCCCGTGCGACGAAACCATACCGCCCGACACTCTGAGTGAGTGGGCGGGGATGGAGAGCACCGTCCAGGACGGGGCCATCCACGTCGAGCAGAACCTCTCCTACGTCTGTTGCGCGGAACTGGCGCTGGCAGCCGGGCGGGATGGGTCGGTCATCAAGATCATAGAGACTAACGTCGGCGAGGTGTGCCGCTGCATGTGCGGCTACCAGTTGACGGCGGACCTGACCAGCATGTCCCCTGGCACGTACACCGTGGAGGTTTGGGGTGTGCAGCACTTCGACGTCCACCCGCTGGAATTGCTGGGCCGCGCCGAGGTGACGATCCCATAGATCTACCACTAAGACCTCCGAGGTTTGGGCTGTGCATTGAGTCTGGAAAGCGAGCAACGTGCCGCTGACAACTGCCTGAGGAGCACAAATTCGTAAACCTCGGAGGTCTCACCCCCACGTTTTAGAAGATACCTTCTTGTTGGCTGCTGGTCATGATCAGCGCGATGACATTTGCCCAAAAGCCCCTTTCCTGTTATCATAATCGTTATGCCAACACATACTTCTACAATTCGCCATTCGCAATTCGTAATTCGAAATCCTCTAATCCTGATCACCAACGACGACGGCATCACATCGCCGGGGCTGCGAGCAGCGGTGCGGGCCGCCCTGCCACTAGGGGAACCGCTCGTCGTCGCCCCCGACCAGCAGTGGTCGGGCGCAGGCCGCAGCATGCCGCCAGGCACCAAAGGATACATCTCGCGTGTCCCGCTAGAGATAGATGGGCAGCCGGTCACGGCCTACCAGGTGAATGCTTCCCCAGCCCTGGCCGTGGCGCATGCGCTGCTCGAACTGGCCCCCCGCCGGCCGGCGCTCCTCATCTCCGGCATCAACTACGGCGAGAACCTGGGCACCGACGTCACCATCTCCGGCACCGTCGGCGCGGCGCTGCAAGCGGCAGATCACGGCATCCCCGCCCTGGCAGCCTCACTCCAAACCCCCAAAGAGACCCACATCAATCCCTCCGATAGCGTAGACTTCACTGCCGCTATCCACTTCACCCGCCTGATTGCCCGCCGCATCCTCGCCACCCTCCTCCCGTTCGACGTAGACCTGCTCAAACTGGACGTGCCGTCCGACGCCACGCTGGAGACTCCCTGGCGGCTGACCCGCGTATCGCGCCACACCTACTTCGTCCCCATCCCACCGCAACGTGGCGATCTGGCGGAGCCAATGCGCATGGACTACACAATGCTCGCCGACCCCGAGCGCACCGAGCCCGACTCCGACATCTACGCCCTGGTGGTGGACCGCGTCGTCTCCGTCGCGCCCCTCACCCTGGATCTGACCTCCCGGGTCGAATCCAGGGAAGTAGAGGCACTGCTTCGCGGCCCAACGATACTTTGACCCGCCGGGGCAGTGTGTTATAATGCGTGAAACGTGAAGATGTGAAACGTGAACCTGATGAACATAACTAATCCCTCTCTTGATCTATCCATCGTACTGCCAGTCTACAACGAGGCTGGCTCCCTGCCCGGCCTGATCCCCGAACTGACGGCCGTGCTGGATCAACTGGGTCGCAGTTACGAAATCATCGCTGTGGACGACGGCAGTTCTGACGACAGCGTGGCCGTCCTCCGCCGTCTTCAGGAACAGGAGTCACACCTGCGTATCGTTCAGTTCCGCCGCAACTTCGGCCAGACGGCTGCCTTCGCCGCTGGCTTCGACTATGCCCGGGGCGAGATCATCATCACGATAGACGCCGATGGTCAGAACGACCCGGCTGACATCCCTCGCCTGCTGGAAGTGATGGCGGAAGGGGACTACGACCTGGTCGGCGGGTGGCGACAGAATCGCAGGGAACCTTTCCTGACCCGCAAACTACCCTCAATGATCGCCAACTGGCTTATCGCCAACGCCAGCGACGTCCGGCTGCACGACCGGGGCTGCTCACTGAAAGCGCTTCGCCGAGACCTGGTCAAGCAAATGCACCTCTACGGCGAACTGCACCGCTTCATCCCGGAGATCGCCAGCCAGATCGGGGCGCGCGTAGCCGAAGTGGTGGTCAATGACCGCCCGCGTAAGGTCGGCCAGTCCAAATACGGCGCACTCTCCCGCACCCCCCGCGTCATCCTCGACCTGCTCACCGTCTCCTTCCTGCTCAGTTTCTCCAGCCGCCCGATGCAACTCTTCGGCACGGTGGGACTGTTGAGCAGCGGGATAGGCGGGCTGATCCTCGTGTACCTGGCAGGCACTAAAATAGTCAACGGCCTGCTCTACGGCGAGGAAGCGTACCGCGTCTTCCGCGTCGGCTCGAACCCGTGGACGATGCTGGCCGTGCTGCTGGTGGTAGTGGGCATCCAGTTCCTGATGATGGGGCTGCTGGGCGAAATCCTCACCCGCACCTACCACGAGACGCAGGATAAGCCCATCTACGTCGTCCGCCAGGTGCTGGAGGGCGAACAGGAGGCCAAATGAGTCGCGTACTGGTTATCGGAATTGACGGGGCGACCTTCGACCTGATCCGGCCCTGGGCGGAGGCAGGAGACCTGCCCAACCTGGCCCGGCTGATGGCCGAGGGCGTCCACGGCCCGCTGGAATCCACGCTCCCGCCGGTCACCGCGCCGGCCTGGACCACCTTTGCTACCGGCAAGAACCCTGGCAAGCATGGCGTGTTCGACTTCATCCGGCCGATGGGCGGGCAGTTCGAACTGGTCAACGCCACCTCCATCCGCACTCCGACGCTGTGGCAGATCCTCTCCGAGGCCGGCCGGCATGTTGGCGTGATGAACGTTCCCGTCACCTACCCGCCCGCTCCGGTCAACGGATTCATCATCTCCGGGATGCTCTCCCCTGTGAGCGGCACCTTCACCTACCCGGCCGACCTGCTCGACTGTTACGCCGGCCAGATGAAACCCTACCGCATCGCCCCGCACGTTCAGTACAAACAAGGCAACGAGGCGGAGTTCGCAACCGACCTGCTAGACATGGTCGAGCAGCGGGGGGAATATGCGCTGCGGCTGATGACCGACTACCCCTACGACTTCCTGATGTTCCACTTCCAGGCCACCGACATCATGCAGCACGCCTTCTGGAAGTTCATAGATCCCACCCATCCTCGCTACGACTCCCGGGCCGCCGCTCGCTTCGGCCCGGCGCTCAGGCAGATCTACCAGCGCATAGACGGCTTCATCGGCCAGATGCTCAACCGCATCACAGACGACACCGCTGTCATCGTGATGTCCGACCACGGCTTCGGCCCGCTGCACTACGTCGTCAATATGAACCTGTTCCTGCTGGACAAGGGCTTGCTGCAACTGAAGCGCGGGGCGTGGACGCGGCTCAAGACCGGCCTCTTCCGCGCTGGCCTCACCCCGGCGTCCATCTGGCACCTGATCGAGCGCACAGGCCTGCAAAACTACGTCTGGCAGGTCTCCAAGTCCACCCGCAACAAGGTAGTGGGCAAGTTTCTGTCCTTTGATGATGTAGACTGGTCGCGCACGCTCGCCTACTCCATCGGCCACGTCGGCCAAATCTACGTCAATCTCAAAGGGCGCGAACCGGAGGGCATCGTCGAGCCGGGCGCGGAGTACGAAGCCGTGCGACGGCGAGTGATAGAAGCATTGTCAGACTTGCGCCACCCAGAGACCGGTCAACCGCTGGTAGACAAGATCGTTCCTAGCGACCACGTCGTCCATGGTCCTTACGATCACCGTAGTCCAGACCTGCACATCGTCCTGGACGGCTACCGGACCATCGTTTTTCCCCTCTTTGCCACCGACAGCCGCATCGTCACCCGCCAGATCCGCGGCGACTCCGGCTGCCACCGGCTGCACGGCATCTTCGTCGCCTGGGGACCAGAGATCAAAGCAGGCAAGACGGTGGAGGAGACCCACATTATGGATCTGAC